>JAYURF010000460.1:0-10391 GCA_043756365.1 Acidimicrobiales bacterium | reverse complement strand
CGTAGCCGGGGGTGCCGAACGCCTCGCCGGGCACGAACGCGACCTTGGCTTCGCCGAGGATCACATCGGCCAGTTCCAGCGTGGTCGCCGACACCGTGCCGTTCGGGCCGAGCGGGCGGCCGAGCAGCGACGTGAAGTTCGGGTAGCAGTAGAACGCACCCTGCGGTTCGATCGCCGTGACGCCGGGGATGTCGTTGAGCATCCGGTGCATCGTGACCGCACGCCGGGCGAAGGCGTCGCGCATCATCGCCACCGCACTGAGATCGCCGCTCACCGCCTCGAGTGCGGCGATCTGGGCGACGTTGCTGACGTTGGAGGTGGAGTGCGACTGGAAGTTGATCGCCGCCCTCATCACATCGCTCGGGCCGATCATCCAACCCACCCGCCAGCCGGTCATCGCGTAGGTCTTGGCGACACCGTTGACGATGATGCACTGATTGGCCAACTCGGGCACCACCGTGGGCATGCTCACGAACCTGTTGTCGCCGTAGACGAGGTGCTCGTAGATCTCGTCGGTGAGCACCCACACGCCGTTGTCGACCGCCCACCGCCCGATTGCGGCCACTTCATCGGGGGTGTAGATGGCGCCGCTCGGGTTGTCGGGGCTGACGAACAGCAGCACCTTGGTGCGCGTCGTCAGTGCCGCATCGAGCTGCTCGACGGTGACCCGGAACCCGGTGCTTTCATCGGTCTGGACGATCACCGGCACGCCCCCGGCAAGGGTGATCGCTTCGGGATACGTGGTCCAGTACGGCGCCGGACAAATCACCTCATCCCCCGGATCGCACAGCGCCGCGAAGGCAGTGAACACCGCGTGCTTGCCGCCATTGGTGACCAACACCTGGCTGGCCGAACACTCGAAACCGCTGTCGCGTCGGGTCTTGACGGCAATCGCCTCACGCAGCTCCGGCAGACCGGCCGCCGGGGAATACTTGTGGTGCTTGGGCTCGTGGCAGGCCCGGACCGCCGCCTCGACGATGTTGGCGGGGGTCGGGAAGTCGGGTTCGCCGGCACCGAAGCCGATCACGTTCTCGCCTGTGGCCTTCAACGCTTTGGCCTTCGCGTCGACGGCGAGCGTGGCGGATTCGGCAATGGCGGACAGGCGGGCTGACGTGCGATTCACGGTCAGCAATGCTACTTGGGCGTACGGTGCGCTCCCGCCGAGTTTCCGCCAGACTGCTCGGGTGACGATCGACCCGCGAAGCATCGAGATCCCTGCCAACCTGCTGCCCGTCGACGGACGGTTCGGTTGCGGCCCCTCGAAGATCCGCCCCGAGCAGGCCCTCGCGCTGGCAACCGCAAACTCGAACCTGCTCGGCACATCGCATCGCCAGGCACCGGTCAAGAACCTTGTCGCCTCGGTGCGGGCCGGCTTGAACGACCTGTTCTCGCTCCCCGACGGCTGGGAGATCCTGCTCGGCAATGGCGGCTCGACGATGTTCTGGGACGCGGCCACGTTCGGGCTGATCCGCGACCACAGCGTGCATGCCGTATTCGGCGAGTTCTCCTCCAAGTTCGCCGAGGCCGCACGCGCCGCGCCGCATGTCGGCGATCCCACCGTGGTGCGGTCGGAGCCAGGCGATCACCCGCAGGTGAGCGTGGTCGACGGAGCCGACGTGTATGCGCTCACCCACAACGAAACCTCCACCGGGGTGATGATGGATCTGCGCCGGCCTGCTCCGGGCGACGACTCGCTCGTGGTGGTCGATGCCACCTCGGGTGCCGGCGGGCTGCTGTGGGATCCGGCTCAGGTGGACGTGTACTACTTCGCTCCGCAGAAGTGCTTTGCCGGTGATGGCGGGCTGTGGCTGGCGGCCTGCTCGCCGCGAGCGCTCGAGCGGATCCGCAGGGTCTCCGGGTCGGGGCGGTGGGTTCCGGCGTCGCTCGATCTGAACATCGCGCTCGACAACAGCGTCGTCAACCAGACCTACAACACCCCGGCGCTCGGCACGCTCGTGTTGATGAACAACCAGATCGAATGGATGATCGAAAGCGGCGGGCTCACCTGGTGCAACCACCGCTCGGCTGCCTCGGCGGCAACCCTGTACGGCTGGGCCGACAGCCGCAACTGGGCCACCCCGTTCGTGACCGACCCGGCCAAGCGTTCCACCGTGGTCGGCACGATCGACATCACCGGCGCCGACGCGACCGACGTGTGCGCGGCGCTGCGGGCCAACGGAATCGTCGACACCGACAGCTACCGCAAACTTGGCCGCAACCAACTGCGTGTCGGCATGTTCCCCGCGGTCGATCCGGCCGACGTGGCCGCGCTGGTGTCGTGCATCGATTTTGTCGTCGAGACGCTGAGCTGACGGCATGAGGCTGCAATGAACGTCGATCAGGTGCTCACCACGGCATTCGATCAGCTCACCCCGCTGCATGACCCGGTCCTGGTCGTCGCGTTGCGCGGCTGGTTCGACGTGGCCGAAGTGGCCACCGACGCATTGCGTGAGCTGCTCCACGACCACCCGGCACCCGTGGTGGCCTCGATCGACCCCGATCCGTTCTTCGACTTCACCCAGGAACGCCCGGAGGTCGCCTTCGACGACCTGCACCAGCGCCTGATCGTGTGGCCGGCCAACGAGTTCCGGGTCGCCCGCTTTCCGGGCCGGGCGCACGACCTGGTCGTGCTCGCCGGGGTGGAGCCGCACCTGCGATACGCCACCTTCGCGGAATGCATCATCACCGTCGCCGCCGGTCTCGGGTGCCGGGTGGTGGTCACCGTCGGTGCTGCGGCGGAAGCGGTCCCGCACACCCGCCTGCCGCATGTGGTCGGTAGCAGCACCAACGACGGTCTGGTCCGCGCTCTCGGGTTATCACGCCCGCAGTACCAGGGGATGACGGGGTTGGTCGGGGTGCTGCAGGAGCGGCTCGACCGGCGTGGGCTGCCGGCGGTATCGCTGCGCGTAGGGGTGCCGCACTACCTGGGCAACGCCAAACACCCCAAGTCGTCGGCGTCGCTGCTGCGTCACCTCGAGCACGTGCTCGCCATCCCCACCGCGCACGCCCGTCTCGACGACGACATCGAACGATGGGGATCGCTGCACGACGAAGCAGTCGCCGAAGACCACCAGGCCTCGCTGTACCTGACGATGCTCGAGACCGAGTACGACCGGCGCACCGAAGCGTCGCTGCCGAGCGCCGACGACCTCGCCGCCGACTTCGAGCGGTTCCTTCGCGACCAGGGCCCCGACACCGGTGCCGCCGGCGACACCGGCAGTTGATCAGCCTTTCGCGGCGCGGAACCCCGCTTCGAGATCGGCGATGATGTCGTCGATCGATTCAAGTCCCACGCTGAGGCGAACGAGCCCAGGATTGACGCCAGACTTGAGTTGCTCGGCCTCGGTCAGTTGGCTGTGGGTAGTGGCCGCCGGCTGGATGACCAGGCTGCGAACGTCGCCGATGTTGGCCACGTGGCTGTGCAGTTCCAGCGCCTCCACGAAGCGCTGCCCGGCCTCTTTCGCCGAACCACCTTCACCGGCTTTGATGTTGAACGCGATGATGCTGCCGTAGCCCTTGCCGTGGCCGTACTTCTTGGCCCGCTCGTGCCACGGGCTGCTCGGCAGCCCGGCATACGACACGCCTTCCACCTCGTCACGGCCGACGAGGAACTGGGCGACCTTGTCGGCGTTTTCGAAGTGGCGCTCCATTCGCAAGCTCAGCGTCTCGATGCCTTGCAGGATCAAGAACGCGTTGAACGGCGAGATGGCCATACCGAGGTCGCGCAGCATCTGCACACGGGCTTTGAGGATGAACGCACCGTGACCGAGCGCCGGCCAGTAGGCCAAACCGTGGTAGCTGGGGTCGGGTTCGGTGAAGTTGGCGAAGCGGCCGCTGGCGCCGTAGTCGAACGTGCCAGCATCGACGATCGCCCCGCCGATCGAGTTGCCGTGACCACCGCAAAACTTGGTGAGGCTGTGCACCACGATGTCGGCACCCCACTCGAACGGGCGGATCAGGTACGGCGTGGGCACGGTGTTGTCGACGATCAGCGGAATGCCGTTGGCATGGGCGACGCCGCTGACGCCTTCGATGTCGAACACGTCGTTGCGTGGGTTGGCCAGCACCTCGCCGTAGAACGCCTTGGTGTTCGGGCGAATCGCCGCCTCCCACTGGGCGAGGTCGTGCGGGTCGTCGACGAAGCTGACCTCGATGCCCATCTTCGGAAGCGTGTAGTGGAACAGGTTGTAGGTGCCGCCGTAGAGCGACGGGCTGGACACGATGTGGTCGCCCGCCTCGGCAAGGGTGAGGATCGCCAGCGTCTCTGCCGACTGACCGCTGGCCACCACGAGCGTTCCGGGGAGGCCGACTGCGGTGGTGCAACCCCCTTCGAGGGAGTTGAGACGGGCTTCCAACGCGCCCTGCGTGGGATTCATGATCCGGGTGTAGATGTTGCCGATCTCGGCCAGAGCAAACAAATTCGCGGCGTGCGTGGTGTCGCGGAACTCGTAGCTCGTGGTCTGATAGATGGGCACCGCGCGGGCACCGGTGGTGGGATCGGGCTCGCCCCCCACATGAATCTGGCGTGTCTCGAAACCCCACTGTCGCGACATATCGAATTGTTCTCCTCGGTCCTGAGTTGTCTGCCGGACCGTATCACCCCGGATCTGGGCCGAGTCCGTCCCGGCTTGCGGGAGGGATTCGGCCCAGATCATTTGGTGCAGGCGATCACTGCGGCGGCGAACGCTTCGCCTGCGCCGGTGGGGGTGCGCCACTCGTAGTGTGAGCCGTCGGGGCGGACGGTGACGTCATCGACACGCTGGTTCACCCAGTCGTCGAACGTGACGACACACGCCCGGCCAGGGAACTCGCCGGTGACCTGACCGATCACCCGGTTGAGCGCATCGGTGCGAGCCGGATCGCGGCTGGCGGCAAGCCGGGGTACCAGCCCGTCCATCCCCACGGCGCGAGCGAAGCGCGGGCAGGCCACCCACAGCACGATCGGGGCGCCGTTGGCGAGGAGTGCGGCTGTCGTACGCCGGTACGCCGCGGCGACGTAGGCGTCGAACACGGGATCACCGGGGACTCGCGCCGCCACCTCCCCGGGCAGCACCCGGTCGACCAACTCCCACTGGCACGACATCACCAGCGCAGCATCAACCGGGGCCGCCGCCACAGAGGCGGCCCAGCGCAGCGACGGGTCGTCACAGCTGACGATCGGCCCCGACTCGTCGGTCTCCGTGAAGGCTGCTGCACCACAGCCGAGGGCGATGTCGCCATCGGAGGTGACGAGCTCCGGCCCTGCATCGTCGGGCGTGGCGAGGTACACGCTCAGCAGGATCGAATCACCGAACGCCCGCACCACCGGGCGAGCCTGGTCATCGCCCGATGCCGCCGCGCCAGCGGGCACGGTCGCGCCAGTCGGAGCGGTCGGGGACGCCTCGGCGACGACGCCCGTACGGGGACCGGTAGGACGAAGCCCGGTCCCACCAGCAACGGTCACACCTGGGGTGCCCGCACCGGGGGCGGGCGGGGCCGGGTTCCGGGTGGTGGGCGGGGCCGGGTTCCGGGTGGCGGGCGGCGCTGGGTTCCGGGTGGTGGGCGGGGCCGGGCTCCGGGTGGCGGGGGCGGATCCGGCGACGAGCGCGAGTTGGTCGTCGAGGGTGGCCAGCAACTCGTCGGCGCGGGTTTGCTGCGGGGCCCACACGGTGCCCATCGCCACCATGCTCGCAACGCCAACGATGCCCATCGCGACGAGGACCCGACCGGGGACGATCGCAGTTCGGATCGGGCGCTCGACGTAGCGCACGACGATTGCCGCGATCAACGCGACCGCGACGATGAACGCGAGAACCACTGCGATCTGATCGGTCGAGAGGCCCCACGCATGGAGCGCAACGATCGCCGGCCAGTGCACGAGGTAGATCACGTAGCTGGCCCGCCCGCACCAGCCGATGACCGGGTTGCGTCCGAGCCGGGCAATCGAGCTAGCGGGTTGGACCGCGCTCGCGATGGCGATCATCGACGCCAACGCGGTGAGCGGCAACAGCCCCGTCCCGATGAGCGCCGAGCCGCGCCCGACCGTGGCCACGTACCACCCGAGCACACCGAGCGCAACGAACCCGCTCACGTTGATGACCCGAGAGCTCCGCCCAGCAAGCCGTTGCCCAACGCGGCCGTCCAGCACCGCGGCCAGCAGCACCCCGGCGAGGATCTCGCCGATGCGGGTGTCGGTCCCGTAATACACCCGATCCGTCGACATCTCGAACATCGCCGGCAGCAGGAACGAGACCGCAGCCAACCCCCCAGCCGCCACGCCGAGCCGTCGTCCGCTGCCCCTCCGCCCGGCGCCGGTGACGACGACGAGCAGTGGCAGTACGACGTAGGCCTGTTCCTCGATAGCCAGACTCCAGAAGTGCAGCAGCGGCGACGGCGAATCGAAGAGCGCCGCGTACGACTGACCGTCGGCGAGGAACCACCAGTTGGCCACGTTGGCCAGCACGGCCAGGACGTCGCCGCCGCCAAGGCCGATCGATCGGCCCCACGATGCGATGACCACCGCAGGCAGGGTCACCACCAGCACGGTCAACCAGGCCGCAGGCAGCAACCGCCGAGCTCGCCGCAGCCAGAACGGGCCCAACGCAATCGCACCGGTGCGGGCGCGTTCAAGCAGCAAGTTCCGGGTGATGAGGTACCCGGACAGCGTGAAGAACAACGACACGCCGAGGTACCCGCCAGGCACGAAGCCGACGTCGAGATGGAACGCGACGACGGCGCACACCGCCACGGCCCGAAGTGCATCGAGTCCATGCAGATGTGCGCCGTCACGTTGTGCGCCGTCCGATTTCATCACAGCAGTCCGCGGATCACAGCGAACCGAGCGTCACAGCGACACGGGTTCAAGCGGGTGACGCAGCTCAGCCCCCGCTGACGTCGGCGACCTTCTGTCGACCGGCACCGAGGAACGGCATCATCGACCGCAACTGCGCGCCGACCTCTTCGATCTGATGGGTGCGGCCGGCTTCACGCAATGCGTTGAAGTTGGCCCGTCCGCTCTCGCTCTCGGCAACCCATTCCTTGGCGAACTTGCCGCTCTGGATCTCCTTGAGGATCTTGCGCATCTCGGTCTTGGTGCGGGCGTTGACGATGCGCGGGCCACGCGATACATCGCCGTACTCGGCGGTGTCGCTGATGCTGTAACGCATCCCGGCAATGCCTTCCTCGTACATCAAGTCGACAATCAGCTTCACCTCGTGGAGGCACTCAAAATATGCCATCTCCGGCTGGTAGCCGGCTTCGACGAGCGTCTCGAATCCTGCCTGCACGAGCGAGGTGAGCCCACCGCACAGCACCACCTGCTCACCGAACAGGTCGGTCTCGGTCTCCTCGGCGAACGTGGTCTCGATCACCCCGGCGCGTGCCGCGCCGATCGCTTCGGCGTAGCTCAGCGCGATTGCATGCGCGTCACCAGACGCGTCCTGGTGCACCGCGATGAGCGCAGGGACGCCACCGCCTTCGGTGTAGGTGCGGCGCACGAGATGGCCCGGGCCCTTGGGGGCGACCATGATCACGTCGACCGACTTCGGCGGGCGGATCCGCTTGAAGCGGATGTTGAACCCGTGCGCGAACGCCAGCGCCTTCCCCTTGCGCATGTGCGGCTTGATGAACTCGTCGTAGGTGGCCTTCTGCTCGGTGTCGGGCATGGTCATCATGATCACGTTGCCCCACTTCGCCGCAGCACCGACGTCCATCACGGTCAGCCCGGCGGCTTCAGCCTTGGCGGCCGACTTCGAGCCCTCACGCAGCCCGACCACCACCGGAACCCCCGATTCCTTCAGGTTCAGCGCATGGGCATGCCCCTGGGAGCCATAGCCGATGATCGCCACCTTGCGACCTCGAATGATCGACGGATCGGCGTCCGCCTCGTAGTACATCTTCGCGGCCATATCAGCCAGCCTTTCCATTGTTGCGGTTCGTCACGGCACGCAGTCGTGCATCGCGATCGAGCTTGGGCAGCGCAACACGTCCGGTGCGCTGAAGCTCCACGATGCCATATCCACCCAGGAGCTCTTCAAAATCGTCGAGCTTGTCGGGGTGCCCGTCGAGGGAAACGGTGAGCGCCTCGGCCCCGACGGCGACGATCTTGCCTTCGAAGATGTTGACCAGCTCCACCACCTGACCGCGGTGCTCGGCGCCTTCGTTGCCAGCACCCTTGGGCCCGGTACGCACGGTGGCGAGCAGCAGCTCGCGCTCCACGGCGCGGCGCGGGTCGAGCTCGGTGATCTTGACCACTTCGATCAACTTGAACAGCTGCTTGGTGATCTGCTCGAGCGACGTCGATTCGACATCGACCACGATCGTGATCCGGCTGAACCCATCGTCTTCGGCGGGAGCAACGGCGAGGGAATAGATGTTGAAGTTGCGACGTGCGAACAGGCCCGCGACCCGGGCCAGAACACCGGGTCGGTTCTGCACGAGCACCGACAAGATGTGGTGGTTGATGACATCGTTGACAGGACTCATCGCAGCGAGCTCCTTCGGTCGTTCTGGCTGGGGTGCAACAACACGTCGTCGTTGCTGTAACCGGCGGGCACCATCGGGAACACCTTTTCGCGGGCGTCGACACGGAAGTCGACCACCACCGGACGGTCGTCGACTGCGTTGGCCTTGTCGATCGCCGGCTGCACTTCTTCGGGGCTGTCGACACGGATGCCGACGCAGCCCATCGC
Source organism: Acidimicrobiales bacterium (assembly GCA_043756365.1). Taxonomy (GTDB): domain Bacteria; phylum Actinomycetota; class Acidimicrobiia; order Acidimicrobiales; family Ilumatobacteraceae; genus VFMC01. The sequence continues at coordinate 1,722 of JAYURF010000460.1, read as the reverse complement.
CTCGGCCCACTTGGCAAAATCGGGCAGCTCGGGCGACAGGTACACCTCGCTGTAGCGCTCGTCGTAGAACATCTCCTGCCACTGGCGGACCATGCCGAGGTAGCTGTTGTTCAAGATGGCGACCTTCACCGGAATGCGCTCGACCGATGCGGTCACCAGCTCCTGCGCAGTCATTTGGAAGCATCCGTCACCGTCGACCGCCCACACCGTTCGGTCGGGGCGGCCGACCTTGGCACCGATTGCTGCCGGCACGCTGAATCCCATGGTGCCGAGGCCGCCGGAGTTGACCCACGTGTAGGGCTCGTCGAAGCGCCAGTACTGGCTGCTCCACATCTGGTGCTGACCGACGCCGCTGACCAAGATGGTGCCCTCCGGCGCATTGTCGCGCAACTGCTCGAGGCAGTACTGCGGCTTCAGTGCGTCGCCCGGTTCGCTCGGTTCGTAGGCGAGCGGGAACTGCTCGCGCCAGCCGCTGATGCGGCTCTTCCACGCGCCGATGTCGGCCTGCACCGCACCGCCGGCGATCATGTCCTTGATCGCCTTCACGATCTCCTCGATCACGTACTTCGCGTCGCCGACGATGGGCACATCGGGACGTCGAACCTTGCCCTGCTCGGCCGGGTCGATGTCGACATGGATGATCTTGGCCTCGGGCGCGAACGTGTCGACCTTGCCGGTGATCCGGTCGTCGAAGCGGGCGCCAAGAGTGATCAGCAGATCGGCCTTCTGCAGCGCGGTGATCGCGGTCGCGTTGCCGTGCATGCCGGGCATACCGAGGCAGAGCGGGTGGCTGTCGGGGAACGAGCCGCGGGCCATCAGCGTGGTGACGACATGGATGTCGGTCAGCTCGGCCAACTCGCGCAACGCCTCGGCGGCACGGGCTTTGAGGATGCCGCCCCCGGCATAGATGACAGGGCGCTCGGCGGCCAGGATGTACCGCGCCGCCTCCTTGATCATCCGGGGGTGCCCCTTGGTGTTCGGCCGGTAGCCGGGCAGGCTGTCGGCGACCTCGTCGTCAGTCGGCCAGTGCCAGTCCATCGTGTTCTGCAACACGTCTTTGGGGACGTCGATCAGGGTCGGGCCGGGGCGGCCGGTGGTGGCGATGTGGAACGCCTGGCGCACCGCCATCGGCACGTCCTGCGCGGTCATGATCAGCTCATTGTGCTTGGTGACGCTGCGGGTGATGCCAACCGTGTCGCACTCCTGGAACGCATCGGTGCCGATCGCGTACGTCGGAACCTGGCCGGTGATGCACACCATCGGGATCGAATCCATGTAGGCGTCCATCAGCGGGGTGACCATGTTGGTGGCCGCCGGCCCGCTGGTGACCATCGCCACGCCAGGGCGACCGGTGACGTGCGCATAGCCCTCGGCCATGTGCCCTGCGCCTTGCTCGTGGCGCACGAGGATGTGGCGGATCGAGCTATCGAGCAGCGGGTCGTAAGCGGGCAGGATGCAGCCGCCGGGGAGGCCGAACATCACTTCCACGCCCTCCATCTCGAGGGATTTGATGAGGGCTTGGGCCCCGGTGATCTTCATGATCAGCTCCTGTGTACACGATGAGGATGGCGCAGTTGGCGACGTTGATGGTGGATCTGGCGGAAAAAGCAAATGGCCTCCCGCTCTGGGAGGCCTGGACGTACGCGGGTATGTGGCGTACGTCTACACGATGAGTACTACAACGTCGACGAGAGCAGGGTTCCGCAGTTCGGCACGCACGTC
>JAYURF010000459.1:0-10406 GCA_043756365.1 Acidimicrobiales bacterium | reverse complement strand
GTGCGGTCGAGGCCGAGGCGAGCAGTTCCAGCTCGGACGGGGTGCAATGGCTGAAGATGTCGATCTTTCCCAATGCAACGATCTTCGGGTCGTGCTGGCGGTGACGCAGTGACATGGCGTTCTCCCTTTGATGCGGCGCAGGAAAGAGTACGCCAATCTCGGAGCGGCGTGGACAGTGTCATTGGGCACACCGGTGTCCGGTAGCGCGAGCTGGCGTTTGGGTCACGCCGTTCTGTGACGCCAGGATGGGAGTGCGGGCTGCATGCTCGCTGGACGAAGGAGCCACGCATGCCACACACCGGCCCGCCCCGAGGAATCTTCGACGAATCGCACGAGATGTTCCGCACGAGCGTTCGCCAGTTCGTCGAGCGTGAAGTGACGCCACACATCGCGCGGTGGGAGTCGAACGGGGTGGTCGACCGGGAGTTGTTCGTCGCAGCTGGAGCTGCCGGGTTCCTCGGCATGGATGTCGACGAGAGCGACGGGGGCGGCGGGATCTCCGACTTCCGGTTCAACATGATCCTCGGCGAGGAGCTGATGGCGGCCGGTGCCGGGGGGTCGGGGCTCGCGCTCACCCTGCACAACGACATCTGCATGCCGTACTTCAACCACACCACCGATGACGAGCAACGGGCTCGCTGGCTACCCGGCATCTGTGCCGGGACGTCGATCACTGCGGTGGCAATGACCGAGCCAGGTGCAGGGTCGGATCTTGCCTCGATCACCACGACTGCGATCCGCTCCGGTGACGACTACGTCGTCAACGGATCAAAGACGTTCATCACCAATGGCATCAACGCCGATCTCGTCATCACCGCAGTGAAGACCGATCCGAGCCAGCGTCACAGCGGGGTGTCGTTGCTCGTACTCGAACGGGGGATGCCCGGCTTCGAACGGGGCCGCAACCTCGACAAGATCGGGCTCCACTCACAAGACACGGCCGAGCTGTTCTTCACCGATGTCCGCGTGCCGGTGGCGAATCGACTTGGCGGCGAGGGCGAGGGGTTCAAGCTGCTGATGCGCAACCTCGCCCAGGAACGGCTGTCGATCGCTGTGGCGGGCGTCGCTGCGGCGCGCGCCGCCCTTGGCTGGACGCTGACGTACACCCAGGAACGCAAAGCGTTCGGTCAGGCGCTGATCAAGCTGCAGAACACCCGCTTCACCCTTGCCGAGATCGCCACCGAAGTGGAGATCGGCCAGGCGTTCGTCGACCGCTGCGTCGAACAGTTGATCGCCGGCGAACTGACTGCAGAAACCGCGGCGATGGCGAAGTGGTGGTGCACCGAGATGCAAGGACGGGTGATGGACGCCGGCCTGCAACTGCACGGCGGATACGGCTTCATGACCGAGTACCCCATTGCCAGGGCGTACACCGACGCGCGGATCACGCGCATCTACGGCGGTACCACCGAGATCATGAAAGAGATCATCGCCCGCAGCCTCGACCGGTGACGGTCCGCTGCGCTAGTCCGACCGTTCTTCGCTTCGGCGCTGACCGGGTCCGCCGCCGTAGGTGAGGTTTCGTGCGGTGTTGATCAACGGCACGTGGGAGAACGCCTGCGGGAAGTTTCCCACCTGCCGTCCATTGGCGACGTCGTAGCTCTCGGCCAGCAGCCCCACGTCGTTGCGTAACGCAAGTAGCCGTTGGAACGTGCGTCGGGCGTCGGCAGCGCGGCCAGCGAGCACGTAGTTGTCGGCCAGCCAGAACGTGCAGGCCAAGAAGGCGCCCTCGCCCGGGGGCAGGCCATCGATGCTGTCGTCGTGGTGACGGTAGCGGTGAACGAATCCGTCGTCGCACAGTTCGCGTTCGATCGCGGCCACGGTCCCGGTCACCCGCTCGTCGTGCGCGGGGAGGAACCCGACCAGCGGGATCATCAACAGCGACGCGTCCAGCTCGGAGCTGTCGTAGGACTGCACAAACGTGCCCCGCGAGGCGTCGTAGCCGCGGGCGCACACTTCTGCCTTGATGGTCGACCGAAGTGCCTTCCACCGTTCCACCGGACCCGTGCAGCCGAAGCGTTCAATGGCCTTGACGGCGCGGTCGGCGGCCACCCAGGACATCATCTTGGAGTGGGTGAAGTGGCGGCGTGGACCGCGTATCTCCCAGATCCCTTCGTCGGGCTGCGTCCATGCGGATTCGAGGAACTCCATCAGCACGCACTGCAGCGACCATGACGGCTCGTCCGGGGCGATGCCGATGCGTCGTGCCTGATGCATGGAGTCCATCACCTCGCCGAAAACGTCGAGCTGGAACTGGTCGACGGCGGCGTTGCCGATGCGTACCGGCCGCGAGTTCTCGTATCCGGCCAGCCACGGCACGGTGAACTCGGGGAGCCGGCGTTCCCCCGCGCAGCCGTACATGATCTGCATCTCGGCCGGCGCCCCGGCGACGGCGCGGAGCAGCCAGTCGCGCCACGCCTGCGCCTCTGCGTCGTACCCGGCGCTCATCAAGGCGTACAGCGTGAACGTGGCGTCGCGTAGCCAGCAGTAGCGGTAGTCCCAGTTGCGCACCCCGCCAAGTTGCTCGGGCAGCGACGTGGTGACGGCGGCAACGATGCCGCCGGTCGGTGCGTAGGTCAGCGCCTTGAGCGTGATCAGCGACCGGACCACCGCATCGCGCCACTCGCCTTCGTGGGTGCACCGGCTGGCCCACTCCTCCCACCACGCCACGGTGTCGACCACCGCGTCGAACGCGTCGATCGGCGGGCCCGGGTGTTCGTGTGACGGGTGCCATTCGGCGACGAACGGAACCGAGTCACCGGCGGCCACCTCGAACACGGCGACCGTGGACATCCCCTCGCCATGGGTGAGCACGGGCGTGTCCAGCACGATGGCGTCGGGCCCGGCCACGGCATGCAGCCGCCCGTCGACGGTGCGAACCCACGGGACGGAGCGCCCGTAGTCGAAGCGGATGACGAGATCCATTCGCATCGTCACCCGGCCCGAAACCCCCTCGACGATGCGCACCACGTCGGGATCGCCGTGCCGGATCGGCATGAAGTCGACCACCCGGACGCTGCCCTCCGCCGTCTCGAACGTGGTCTCCAACACCAAGGATTCCCCGCGGTAACGCCGGGTGGTGGAGAGCACTGCGGATGCAGGTTGGATCTGCCAATGGCCGTTGCTGCGATCGCCGAGCAGTGCCGCGAAGCATGCGCCCGAATCGAAACGGGGTAGGCATAACCAATCGATCGAGCCGTCACAACCGACCAGCGCGGCGGTCTGCGTGTCACCGATGACCGCGTAGTCCTCGATCCTCATCTCGACAGTGTTGCTGATGCAGCGCGCCCGTGCTCGTGCGAGAGTTACCGATGCGACTGCGCCTGAGCGCCCTGGCCGAGCGATTGCGTTCGAGCCTGTTCTTCGTCCCGATGTTGGCGGTCGTCGCCGCGATCGGCGCTGGGTTCGTGTCGCTGTACGTCGACCAACGCCTCGAACGGCGCGGTGTGGAACTCCCCCTCGGTCTGACGGCGACGGTCGACAGCTCACGTGCGTTGCTCGGCACTGTCGCCGGGGCGACGATCTCGTTTGCAGGTGTCGCGTTTTCGGTGTCGCTGCTGATCATCCAGCTGGCGTCGAGTCAGTACTCGCCCCGCGTCGTCCACACGCTGTTCCGCGACCCCTACAGCAAGCGGGTCATGGCGCTCGTCGTGGGAACGTTCACCTACTGCGTGGTCGTGTTGCGCACGGTTCGCTCGGAGCTCGAAGACGGAGGTAACACCGTTGTTCCGAACCTGTCGGTGGCGATCGCGTTGGTCCTTGGAATTGCCACCATCCTGGCGATCGTGGCGTTCATCAACCACAGCGCCCATTCGATGGACATCAGCGAGATCCTCGAACGTGTCCGCGCTGAAGCAGTGAGACAGATCGACGATGAGTGGGCGCTTGCCGGCACGAATCGCAGCAGCATCACTGACCTGCCCGACGACGTCAGCGCCATCAACGAGGCTGGTGATCCCGATGCGCCGGGGCTGCTCGTGCGCTTCGATCGGAGCGGATGGGTGCGGGAGATCGAGGCGGACAAGCTGCTCGAGTCGTTACCTGACGGCTCTGTCGTGCACATCGAAACTCTCGCCGGCCGGTATGCGGTTGCTGGGACGTTGTTGTGCAAGATCTGTCCTGCGCCACCGGAGCACTCCCGCAAGTCGGTGACCGAACTCGCCTCCGCGGCGGTCGCAATCGGGCACTCGCGCACCATGCAACAAGACGTCACCTATGGACTTCGCCAGCTTGCCGACGTGGCGCTCAAGGCGCTGTCTCCGGCTGTCAACGACCCCACCACGGCCCAGGATGCCATCTTCAACAGTGCCGCCGTCCTGTTCGAGCTGCTGCGACGCGACCCGCCGGCGCGGGTGGGCGGAGCCGGTGGCCGGCGACTCGTCATGCGCCAACAGCCGCGACCCGAGGAGTTGATCCGCCTTGCATTCGACGAGACGCGTCGGGCTGCAGCCAACCAGCCGGCGGTGTGCATCTACCTGCTGGAGGCGTTTGAACTCGTCGCAGAAGCACTGATGGCAGAGGGGCTGGACGCGAGAACGTCGGAGTTCAATGCGCTCGCCCGTCTGACTTTGGCCGGGGCCGAGGTATCCGGCATGCTCGCCGAGGATGTCGAGCTGGTGCGAAGCGCCTACGCCAAACGGTTTGCAGGGTGAAGCGCCTGGCTCCGGCCCGCTGACGGTTTGCCTTGTCGGCGCGGCGGGTAGGTCCGGGTGAAGCCTTCACCAGTCATCCGACGTCGAGGCCGGTTCGGTCGGGAGAGTGCATGGAACATGATTCCCAACGTCGCCTGCCGGTTGAGGGGCCAACCTGCACCGTCTGTGGATCAGCACTGAAGGGCGACCGGTGCGTCGGCTGCCAGCGTGCCCGGAACCGGGCGCTGCGAACCGCGCACGAGGAGCAGCTTCGGCAATGGTTGGCCGGCCGCCCCGACGTCGCCTTGATCAAGCGCCGCCTCCGGCGTCGCGAGCCGGGCTCACCCGGCACGGCGTGATAGCCGGGTGTCGCCTATCAGTGGGTTGCGTCGCTCGCTCGGGTCAGGCAGCGGGTCGTCGTGAGCGCTCCATCGCATCAAGCACTGCGGTGCGCGATTCGGTGGCTGCAGGCGGGCCGGTGTCCGCGGTCTCGGCGATGATCCCTGGGTGGGTGATCGCGCGGCGAATTCCGAGGGCCCACACCGTGATTCCGAGCACCCCGATGCCCATGAGCAATCCGGCGATCACGTCGAGTACGTGGTGCATCCCGAGGTACACGCGAGCCCAGGCCATGGCCGCGGTCACGAACACCGCTATGCCCATCACCAATGGCGCGAGCAACCGGTGGCGGTACATGCACAGCAACAAGGCTGCGCCCGTCCAGCACACCAACGTGGCTGCGACGTGACCGGATGGAAAGCTGAACGTGGACGGGATCGGTCCAATCGTGTCGACTTCGGGCCGTGGCCGACCGACGATGTAGTTGACAGCCAGGAAGGTGCCGATCTCGGCGAGCATGGCCAGCGGCACGAACACGACCGGTCTCCACTGCCGACCCAGCGCGACCAGCAGCGTGATCACCCCCATGAGGACCAGTATTGGCCGTGTGTCGCCGGCCTGCGAGACGAATTGGGCGAACTCCGTTGCCTCGACCGAACGATTGCCGGTGAGACGCCGCGACAGCGACTCGTCCCAGCGCTCGAGCGCCCCGAGGGGCGCCTCGGTGAGGGCAAACCCGGCGACGCACAGCCCGGCCATGAGCACCACGATTCCAAACACCTGGCGTTGGGCGACGCGAACCGGCGAGACCTTGGAGGCGTGGACGCTGGACACATTCGCGCTGGACACATTCATTGGCAGAGGTTTTCCCGGCGTGCGCACCGGGTAAACCCTGACGCATGGTCGTCGTCATTGTCCTCGGAGGTGGCCTCGCCGCGGCGGGGTTGGTGTTGCTGCTCGCCGGTCGCTGGCCCGCTGTTGCGGCGCCGCGTGTGTCTGCCGAGAAGATCGTGGAGGTGGTCGAACACCACAGCGGGCTGGCCCGCCACCTCCGCCGCCACTATGACCCGAAGACGGAGACCGGTGTTGCCCTCGGAGTCGCGACGGCTCTGGTCGCAGCCGCCGCCGTCGGAATCGGGGTCGTCCTTGCCCTGGTGCGCTCGGAGTTCGGTGTCGAGTCCGTCGACATGCGCCTCGCTCGTTTCGGTGCCCGCAACGCGACCGCACGTTCGACCGATGTCCTGCGTTTCCTGACCGAGTTCGGCGGAACGCGTGGGGTGGTGCTGCTCGCGGTGCTCGCCACCGCCGTCGAATACGTCCGGCAGCCGACTCGAGCACTCCTGTTGTTCATGGGCCTTGTCGTCGCCGGTCAGTTTGCCCTGTCAAATGCGATCAAGGTCATCGTCGAGCGTGCCCGGCCCGACGTCGACCGGTTGGCCGGGTTCGCCGGATCGTCGTTCCCGTCGGGACACTCCACCGCAGCCGCCGCCACCCTCGCGGCGATCGCCCTGATCGCCACTCGGGACCGATCGAGGCGGGCACGCGTGGTGTCGGCCTCGGCTGCTGTTGGACTCGCAGTGATCGTCGCCGGGACGCGGGTGATGCTCGGCGTCCACTGGTTCAGCGATGTCACGGCCGGGCTGTTGCTCGGCTGGGGTTGGTTCAGCTTGTGTTCGATCGCATTCGGTGGTCGCCTGCTCAGGTTCGGCAGACCGGCGGCCGTTGCCGAAGCAGCGGCGGGTATGCCGAGCTGAAACGAAGATCACTCGAGCTGACGTCGCCCCGCACAACCTGGCGTTGCCGCGCTGGTACTGAACCTGAAAGGCTGCATCGGTGATCGATGACGAACTCTGCTTCCAAGGAACTACTACACGGATCGCGGTGCACCACTGGCCGTGCGCCGATCCCCGCTACGTCGTGGTCGTGGCCCACGGATACGGCGAGCATGCGGGTCGTTACGACCACGTGGCGACGGCCTTGGTTCACGACGGTGCAAGCGTGTACGCACCCGACCACGCCGGCCATGGTGAGTCGAGCGGCGACCGGGCACTGGTGACTTCCTTCGACGATCTGATCGCTGATCTGCACACCGTCGTCACCCGCGCCGGTGACGCTCACCCCGGCCTGCCTGTGGTGTTGATCGGCCACTCGATGGGCGGCCTGATCGCCACGCGTTACACCCAACTGCACGGTGCCGGTCTCACCGCGCTCGTCTTGTCGGGCCCGGCGATCGGCGACAACCCGTTGCTGGCCGCCCTGTTGGAACTCGACCCGATTCCCGATGTGCCGATCGACCCGGAGATCCTGTCGCGCGACCCGGCCGTCGGCGAGGCGTATGCCAGCGACCCGCTCGTGTACCACGGACCGTTCCAGCGCGACACCCTCAGAAGCTTCGTTGCAACCATCGGCGACATCGTCGCTGGACCGACGCTGGGTGACCTGCCGACGCTGTGGATCCATGGCTCCGACGATGCACTTGTCTCCCTCGATGCCGCCCGCGTCACGGTCGAGCGCGTCGCCGGCCCGAGACTCGAGCAGAAGGTTTACCCCGGGGCTCGTCATGAGATCTTCAACGAGACGAATCAGGATGAGGTGATCGGCGACGTCGTCGCCTTCATCGGTCGGGTGGTCTAGCGCGAATGCGTCGAGGGTTGGGGGCGCGGTCGTGAAGCTCGGAGTAATGCTCAGTTTCAGCGAAATCGGTGCTGATCCCGTTGTGGTCCGTGACTACGCGCAGGCGCTGGAGGGTGGTGGGTTCGACTTCGTGTCGGCACCCGAGCACGTCGTCGGAGCGCACCCCGACCGCCTTGGCGGGCAAAAGGTGCACACCTACGACAAGCCGTACTACGAGCCGATGGTGATGTTCGGTTTCATTGCCGGGGCAACGCGGTCGCTCGGGGTGGCGACGTCGATCCTGATACTTCCGCAGCGCCAGACAGCCCTCGTCGCCAAGCAGACGGCGATGCTCGACATCATGTGTGGCGGTCGGCTTCGCCTCGGCGTAGGCGTCGGGCGCAACTTCGTCGAGTACACGGTGTTGAACGAGGACTTCACCACGCGGGGAGCCCGGATCGAGGAGCAGATCGGGGTGCTCCGTCGGCTGTGGAGCGATGAGTTGGTCACATTCGAGGGCCGCTGGCACCACCTCGACGGGGTCGGCATCAACCCGTTGCCTGTCCAGCGGCCGATCCCGATCTGGATGGGATCGTTCGTCGGCGGCACGAACGATCGCGTGCTCGAACGGATCGGCCGGATGGCCGATGGTTGGATGCCACAGATGGAGCCAGGTGACGAGTTCGCCGCGCTGCTCGAACGAATCCACGGCTTCGCCCGAGCTTCCGGCCGCGACCCCGCGGAGATCGAGATCGAGTGCACGACCACGATCTCGGCTGACGGTGATCCTGAGTCGTGGCGAGCAACCGCCGAGGCGTTCCACGGCCACGGAGCGACACACCTGAAAGTGGTCACGCGCCCCGATGGAGCAGGCCCCGGAAACCTCAGCCGCCACCTCGACCTCGTAATGCGCTGGCTCAGCGCGATCTCGCCGGGCTAAGTGCCCGCGTCCCAGCGCGAAAGCCGGAGCGCCCCCCAGCGCCGGCTTTCGTCGGAGTGGAGCGACCGGTTGTCGAGAAACCCACCACCACGGTGCATTTCTCGACAGGCGGCCGCTCCATTCGGGCTGACCCGAGCCGAGCCCGCCGCCGTGGAGCGAGGTTGGACTAGGAGCGTCGGCCGGTCCAGGCTAGAAATGCTGCTTGCGTGGTCCCGTCTCCGGCGGGCTCGACCGGTGGCCCGTAGATCCCTGGCGAGCGAACGGCGTCGCCCATCGGCTCGAGCCGCGCCCGCGCCGCTTCCATGTCGCTCGCGTCCATCGGCTCGAGCGCGGTGAGTCCGGCTCCCCGTGCGACATCCCACGAGTGCACGAGCAGATCATCGGTATAGAAGGTGTCGACAGTCTCGGCAAACGTCGTCGGCCCGAAGTATCCCTCGTACGAATGTGCCGCCGCCGCCGGATCGTCGAGAGCTGCCTGCATCATGTCGCGAATGCGGCGCCACCGATCGAGTGGATCGCCGGCGGCTTCGTCGACATCGGACGAGCCAGCCGATTGACCGAACGGCATGCGGCCGAGAAACTCCCGCTCGGAATCGACGACGTGCTCGACGACGTCCCGCACCGTCCATCCGTCACATGGTGACGGCTCGCCCCACGCCGTCGAAGGGATCGCGTCGACGACGGTGGTGAACCGGGCGGCCATTCGTCGGAATCGGTCAGCAGCATCAGTGGAGATCATCGGCCCATCTTCGCGCTGATCGGCACCGGTGTGATGTACGGATCGATCACATCCGCCGGCTCTCACCGGCTGAGCCCGACGGGTACCTCGCCGAGAATCGGGGGCGGGGCTGGGTGGAGCGGTCGGGTGTCGAGAAAGGCACGGTGGTGGTGGGTTTCTCGACAAGCGGACGGTCCACAGGGCGGAAACTGCGGCTGCCCGGGGTCGCTCGGGTCAGGCGGGCGGGCAAGTCGATACGGTTGCTGTACGTGACAGCGATTTCCACCCCATTGCCTGACGCGTTTGCCGGTCATCTTGGGATCGAGGTGGTGCGCGAAGGCGGCGACCGCGTGACCGCCCGGGCCACGGTCGGTGGCGACCACCTCAATCCCCACGGCGGGGCGCATGGCGCGTTCATCTATGCGCTCGCCGGAGCCGCGCTGGCGGCCCTCGCCAATGACGAAACGCGCAGCGGCATGGTCTCGTCGGTACACATCGACTACCTCCGCCCGGCGGGCCCGGGAGATGATCTGGTGGCGACCGCGACGATCGCCGAACTGCTCGACCGCGAGCACATCTACAGTGTGAGCATCGTCAACCGCACCAATGGAACCGTGATCGCCAGCGCCGGGGCGCGGGCGACCACCCGGCCTCGCTCCGCATCCTGAGCGCCGGGCCCGCGGGCCGGGCGGCCTACAGTTCGGTGATGACAGCCGAGACGACGACCGCCGTACAAACGACCGCGTCGATCGGCAGCCGGTTCATCACCCGCACCGCTCCTGTCTTCGACGACGTTGCCACCGAACGCCGCCACCGTCTCGAACGACTGGCCGGGGTGTGCCGCATCTTCGGCCGACTCGGATTCGCCGAAGGCCTGCTCGGTCATATCACCGTGCGCGACCCGGAGTTCGCCGACCTGCTGTGGGTGAACCCGATGGGTGTCTCGTTTCGCAAGATGACGGTCTCCGACCTTGTCCAGGTCGCGGCAGGCCCTGGTGCGCGAGCCGAGGGTTGCCTTGGATCGGCCGTCGGTGGCCGAGTTCGCGCGCGCATCGGCACGGCGGTGGCGGCGACCAGATGGCCAGGGGCCTTGCCGCAGCGCAGGGCGCGCCTGCGTTCGGATGGCTGCCGTTCCAGCCGATGTGGGACGACATCGTCGACTCCG
>JAYURF010000458.1:0-3653 GCA_043756365.1 Acidimicrobiales bacterium | reverse complement strand
CGACCGACCGCGGAGAGCAGGTCGGCGAACAGGGGCCGCAACCTCGCTTGGTCGTCGCCCGTGCGACGCAGGTCGAGTTGCAGATCGCGGCCGTAGCTGTTGACGTTCTGACCCAACAGGGTGACCTCGGTGACGCCTTGCCCGGCAAGCACGGTGACCTCGTCGATGATCTCGGCGAACGGGCGGCTCATCTCGACGCCGCGAACGCTGGGCACGATGCAGAACGCGCACGAGTTGTCGCAACCGATCTGGATCGTGACCCAGGCGTTGTAGGAGGTTTCGCGCCGGGCGGGAAGCGCCGACGGGAACAGCGCATGGTCATCGATCACGGCCGCATCGAGGATCTCGGTGATCGGCCCGTACACGCGAGCATGTTCGAGTAGTTCCCCGGCACGGTGCACGTTGTGCGTGCCGAGCACCACATCGGTCCACGGTGCGCGCTGCTGCACGATGTCGCGATCCTTTTGGGCGAGGCATCCCGACACGACGATCTGGCGGCCGTCTTTGAGTTCCTTCCATGCCTTGAGGTGGCCGAGGTTGCCGTACAGCTTGTTATCGGCGTTCTCGCGGATGCAACACGTGTTGACGACGACAACGTCAGCGTCGGTTTCGTCGGACACCGCAACGAGACCGTCGGCATCGAGCAACCCAGCGATTCGCTCGGAGTCGTGTTCGTTCATCTGGCACCCGTAGGTGCGCACGACATAGGTGCGGGTCACGGTCGTGAAGGCTACCGGCGCTGCCCAGCGTCAATCAGGCACGAGCGGCGCTGCCGACAGCACCACGTGGCCCGACGTTGATGAATGACACGTCGGCTTTCGAGGCGCCGGACCGTTGCCAGCCCAGCGCCTCGTAGTACGCCGTCGACCGGGACACATCGGTCACCCCGAGGTGACCAAGCTGAGATGTGCCGGCACGCTCATGCGGACGTGCGTTACCGGTTGATGTTGATCGGCTGATCGTCGGCCTCGGAGAACGTGTCGTCATCGCCGTCGCCAGTGTCGCCAGCATCGGTGACGTCGGTGAGCTCCTCGTCGCCGAGGCCCGCCTGTTTGCGGACCCGGTCGGAGATCTCCATCATCACCTCGGGGTTGTTTGCCAGGTAGTTCTTGGCGTTCTCTCGCCCCTGGCCGAGCTGTTCACCGTCGTAGGTGAACCATGCCCCCGATTTCTTGATGATGGTCATGTCGACGGCCATGTCGAGCAGCGAGCCCTCACGACTGATGCCCTTGCCGTACATGATGTCGAACTCGGCCTGACGGAACGGCGGCGCCACCTTGTTCTTGACCACCTTCACACGCGTGCGTGAACCGGTGATCTCCGTGCCGTCTTTGATGCTTTCGATCCGGCGGATGTCGAGGCGCACCGAGGAGTAGAACTTCAGCGCCCGACCGCCGGGCGTGACCTCGGGGGAGCCGAACATGACGCCGATCTTTTCGCGCAGCTGGTTGATGAAGATGGCGACGGTGTTGGTCTTGTTGAGGTTGGCGGTGAGCTTGCGCAGCGCCTGGCTCATCAGCCTGGCCTGGAGACCGACGTGGGTATCGCCCATCTCGCCTTCGATCTCGGCCCGTGGGGTGAGCGCCGCCACCGAGTCGATGACGATGACGTCGATGGCCCCGGAGCGCACCAGCATGTCGGTGATCTCGAGCGCCTGCTCGCCCGTGTCGGGCTGAGAGATCAACAGCTGGTCGACATCGACACCGATGGCCCTCGCATAGATCGGGTCCATTGCGTGTTCGGCGTCGATGTAGGCGCAGATGCCGCCATTTCGTTGCGCTTCGGCGACGACGTGCATGGCCAAGGTGGATTTGCCGGAGGATTCCGGTCCGAAGATCTCGACCACCCGGCCCCTCGGCAAGCCACCGACACCCAGCGCCAGATCGAGCGACAACGCGCCCGTCTGGACGATGTCGATGCCCATCGTGGTCTTTTCGCCCATCCGCATGATGGAACCCTTGCCGAACTGCTTGTCGATCTGGGCCAGTGCCATGTCCAGTGCTTTGTCGCGATCGTTGCTCATCGTGATCTCCGTTCCCTGCCTCGTGTTGTAGCTGCGGGGGGCCGAACGCTCGGCCCCGATCTGTTTGCTGTTGTCGGTGCGCACCTTAGGAAAGGGGTGTGACACGGTTTCCGTGGCACCGTTGCGGTGGCACCAGCCGACGGCGAACAACAGCAGTGTAGTTACGAACAGTCGTTCGATCAAGCATTTTCCGGCACAATCATCTGCTTGGGCTTCGGGCATGCTCGGCGGCTGCCGCAGCGATCGTCATCTCGTCTGCCTCGGGCGGATGCACGGCCAGGTCGAAGGCGAGCCACATGGTGTAGGTGAACGGATAGATGGCCACCGGAACGACCACGGCAATGACCGCCAGCCCGAGCACGAACGGCATCACCGGGATATCCGGCGCGGTGATAATAAACCCGACTGCCATGAACAGCGTCAGCGTGCCGAACGTGACGATGGTGTTCATCGTGACCGCGCCGAGCTCGAAGCCCTCCTCGCGACGCCACCGCAGCCCGCAGTTGCGGCACCGCGGGTGCCGTCGGAACCAACCGTTCAGAAACGTGTTCCGGCTGGCGCACCACGGGCAGCGGAGCAGGATCGCGCGCGACATCATCCGCGGGAACGACTGCCTGACGGTGCTCACGGCACCAACGCTAGATGACCCACGCGGGGCCATTGATGGCACTCGGATCTCGTTGCCTGGGGAGTTTGCCGTGCGATCGGCCACAATGGTCCGGTGCGTCGCTCCATTGCTGGTCTGTTGTTCGGTGTCGCCTTTGCCTGCGCCAGTTTGGCGATCAGTGGCTTCATGCTGCAGCGCACGGCATTCTCCCCGGATGCCACCGCCAACGCCGCCGAGGTGGTGCTCGGCGACAGTGTGATCCAACGCGAGTTCGTACGCCTGATCTCTGATGCATCGGCGGCCCAGATGTATCCCGGCGACCCGGCAGCCGCGGCGATCGTTCGCCAGAACGTGGCCGTCGTAGCCGATACCAAGCCCGGGGCGATGCTGTTGGCCACCGTCATGAAAGACGCCCACGAGCACCTGATCGGACGAAACGACGAGCCGGTGCAGATCACCCCGGCACAACTCGTGGAAGTGGTCCGTGACGAGCGCGCCGCAGCATTGCCGGCGGTGACCCTGCCGGTGCCGCGGATCGGCGTTCTCGCGATCATCGACGCCGTGTTGCGCTGGCTGGTGCCAATTGCCGCAATCGCCGCCGTCGTGTTGTTCGCGTTGTGCTTTCTGGCCCACCCGGAAAAGGCAGCGCTGTTCCGGACCCTCGGGATCGGCCTCGGGGTACTCGCGGCGATGTTGGTGATCTTTGCGTACGTCGTGCCGCGCTTCGTACCGCCCTTGCTCGATGACAGCGCCTGGGCGCGCATCCCGCCACGCCTTGCCGACGACGCGTTCCCGTTGATCCTCGGTGCCGCACTGGTATTGGCCGGTGCCGGGTTGGCGTTGTTCGTCGGTTCGACCCGGATGGGACGCACTCGACGGTGGAGCACCCCGGTGAGCACGTATCGCTACCGTGAAGAGCGAAGCTGGAGCTGAGTGAGTCTGATGACCTCGAGTCGGTCATCCGTTCGGAGCCGGGCCGTGCTCATCGACGTTGCTGTCGAGCTGCACCGTCGTGTGGGCGGC
>JAYURF010000457.1:0-3661 GCA_043756365.1 Acidimicrobiales bacterium | reverse complement strand
GAACCGTGCAAGGAATCAGCCTTCGAGGCGGCGAGTAGACTCCCTCAGATCGCTGCCGACCCGCTGACACTCTCTGCCGACCGGGCAGGTAACGACCGGGCCGACGATCTCGAATCCGCGCTGAACTCCGTGATCGCCCAGCGGGTCCGCGAGTACCGCCAGCAGCTCGGCCTCACCGTGGCCCAACTTGCGGAGTCGAGCGGGATCTCCAAGGGGATGCTCTCAAAGATCGAGAACGGGCAGGCGTCGCCGAGCCTCGGCACCATCGCCCGGGTAGCTGCGGCCATCAACGTGCCGGTCACGTCGTTGTTCCGTGGCATCGAAGAAGAGCACGACGCCCTGTACGTGCCGGCGGGGCGTGGCCTTGAGATCATCCGCGAGGGCACCCGTGTGGGGCACCGCTATCAGCTGCTTGGATCGATGCGTGGCGCACACAAGCGGCTGGAGCCGTTGCTGGTCACCCTCACTGACGAGTCCGAAGTCTTCCCGCTGTTCCAGCATCCGGGCACCGAGTTCATCTTCATGCTGAACGGAGCGATGGAGTACGGGTTCGGCAACGCCCGGTACGTGCTGCGCCGCGGCGATGCGCTGCAGTTCGACGGCGAGATCCCCCACGGTCCGACACGGCTGGTGCGCACTCCGATCCGCTTCTTGTCGGTCATCGGCTACGGCTCCGTGCCGACCACCTAGCGTTCGCAATGAACGACGTCGCCCGCTCCATCGTGTTGTTCGTCGCAGCCGCGATCGCCGAGATCGGTGGCGCGTGGTTGGTGTGGCAGGGAGTTCGCGAGCACCGCGGTGTCGCCTGGATCGGGGCCGGCATCGTGTGCCTCGGGGCGTACGGCTTCGTGGCCACGCTGCAGCCCGACGCCAACTTCGGGCGCATCCTCGCCGCCTATGGCGGGGTGTTCGTGGCCGGATCGCTGGTGTGGGGTCGAGTGGTCGACGGGTTTCACCCGGACCGGTTCGATCTGGTCGGCGCGGCCATTTGCCTCGTCGGCGTCACGGTGATCATGTACGCCCCCCGCTGAATCGGCCGCTACATCACGTTCTGGTCACGTGATTCCGTCCCTGCGGCGGGATTGCGTGACCAGAACGCATGTTGGCGGCGTCTCAGCTCTCGCTGACGCCTTTGGGGGCGCGCTGGTTCATGAAGCCGAACATGTAGCCGGCCACGCGACGCATCTGGATCTCCTCGGCGCCTTCGGTGATGCGGTAGCGGCGGTGATGGCGGTAGATGTGCTCGAACGGCTTGTGCCGCGAGTAGCCGAGCCCGCCGTGCACCTGCATCGCCCGGTCGGCCGCTTCGCAACACAGGCGGTTGGCCCAGTAGTTGCACATCGACACCTTGTCGCTCTGGGAGAACGCTCCGTAGCGGTCCATCGACCACGCGGTCTTGTGGATCAGGGCGCGCAGCATCTCGCACTGCGTCTGCAGCTCCACGAGCGGAAACTGGATCGCCTGGTTGCTGGCCAGCGGCTTGCCGAACGGCTTGCGTTGCTTGGCGTACTCGACTGACTCGTCAACGCAGAACTGCGCCGCGCCGAGGCTGGAAGCGGCTTGGCGGATGCGGTTCTCGTTGAAGAACATCTGCACCACCTGCAGCCCGGTCCCCTCCCCACCGAAGATCGCACTGTGCGGCACACGAACGTCGGTGAGCCGGATGTGGGCGTGGTCGGTCGGCATGTTGAACGTCCACAGGAACTCGACGATCTCGAACCCGGGGCTCGCCGTTGGCACCAAGAACGCGGTGATCCCGTTGCCGTCACCAGCCTTGCCGCTGGTGCGGGCCATGATCATGTCGTACTGCGCCTTATGGATGCCGGTGTTCCACGTCTTTTCGCCGGTGATGACCCATTCGTCGCCGTCGCGCACCGCCGTGGTCTCCATGTGCGTGGCATCGCTGCCGTGTTCGGGTTCGGTGATCCCGAACGCAAAGCCGCGTCGGCCCTCGGCCAGGTCGTCGATCCAGTCGGCCTTCTGCTCGTCGGTGCCATAGGCGAGCATCAGCATCAACCCGACGTTGTTGCCGACGATCGAGTGCTCGTTCTGCAGATCGTTGTGCAGCCCGAGACCCTTGTGGGCAAAGTGTTCGCGGATCACCGCCATCCCGAGATTGGTTCCTTCCTGTCCGCCGTACTGCTTCGGGAACGGGTACCGGTAGTGACCGGCCGCATCGGCGCGGCGGCGGGCTTCGCGCAGTAGTTGCTCCCACTCCTCGTTGGGCAGGCCACCGCGATCCCAGTCGGTGCGGGCGTCCTCGCGGCGATGATCGAAGAAGCGGATGTTGTCGTCTTGCTGTTCGAGGGGGCGGATCTCGCGCTCGATGAAGTCGTCCAGCACGGCGAGGTACGCAGTGAGCTCTGGAGGCAGTTCGAAGTCCACAGGGGTCGTCCTTGTCGGTCGGTGTCGTCGGCGGTCGCCATCGGCGGTCGTGGTCCGGAGATGCCACGTCGTGCGCACCGTACCGAGCACCGCGATTCACGGGCGACACGAGCAGTCGCACCAACATCCGCGACACTCGGTCCATCGGCGCACGCGCCCGGTCGGTAGGTTCGCCTGATGCAACCCGTGCGCGCCATCGACTGTGCGCCGAACCTCGTCGATGCCACGACCGATCCCGTCGTGTGGGCCACCGCTCGCGAGGCGGAGGGGTGGCCGGTGCTTGCCGCCGCCGACCATCTCTGGGACACCACACGTGCGTATGCGCACTGGGCGGTGACGCTCACCCAGTTCGCGATGTGCACGACCCGACCGCTGATCACATCGTCGTTCGCCAACAACCTGCTGCGCTCGCCGGTCGAGTTCGCCCAGGCAGCGCTGTCGTTGCAGCGGGCCAGCAACGGACGTTTCGAAGCGGGGCTCGGCGCCGGGTGGGCTGCCGATGAGATCACTGGCATCGGCCTGCGGTACCCGGCGCCGGGCGAGCGCGCCGGACGCTACGCCGAAGCGATGCACGTGGTGCGCTCCCTGTTCCGTGACGGCCATTGCCGGTTCACAGGCACCTACCTCGATGTCGACGTACCCGGCATCGCCCCGGTCGTGGCGAAGCCACCGCCGCTCGTCGCATCGGTCGGTGGGCCACGAACCATCCGCGAGGTCGTCCCCCTCGTCGACCGGGTGGAGTTGAAGTTGTCGAGCGCCGCCACCCGTAGCGGCCGCCTCGACATCGGCACGCTCGCCACGGTCGACCTCGATCACCTCAAGTCATTGGTTGACCAGGTGCGTGCGCTACGTCCCGACGTGCCCCTCGGAGTGTTCGTGATGGTCGGCTGCGGCACGGACCCTCGTGTCGCTGCGCTGGGCGAGGCGCTGGCCGGCACGTTCATGGGATCGCTCGTCGGTGAGCCCGAACAGGTGGCAGAGGTGGTGCGCTCGTTTGCCGCCCTGTCGATCAGCCGGGTGCAGCTCACTCCGTACTCCGCGGACACACTGCCGCTCCTGGCACCGCACCTGGCCGGGTAAGCCGTTCCGTCCCAGCCGTGCTCGTCCACGGCCGACGCCCACAGCTGCGGCACCGTGCACGGACCATCGCCGACAACAACGCTGGGATCACCACACCTCGGCCGGACCGAGGAGTTCGCTTAATGAGCCATCGCGCGATGATGCGACCTGCGAACGCGGCCAGACGGTACTGTCCGGCGATGGCCACACTTCTGGT
>JAYURF010000456.1:0-10519 GCA_043756365.1 Acidimicrobiales bacterium | reverse complement strand
TGATCACCTGATCACGACGGATGCTGCTGTTCGCATCGTGCGGATCCGTGCCATCCACACCCTCTTGAACATCACTCACCCCATCACCATCACTATCGGGCTCGGTGCCGCGCCCGGTTCCGTACAGCAACTCGTCACTCTGCTTCGACATCGATCTGCCCCGTTCCTCTGGCCCATGTGGCGACTGCTGTCGACGGTACGACAGGTGCCGCTGGCTGTCACCTAGGGAAACCATTGGTTCTGTTCGAATGGGCTGACACGGCCTCGGACTGCGTCTACCTTGCAGACCGGGAGGTGTGCAATGACTGACGACGAGTTGTACTCGATTGGAATCGATCTTGGTCAAACGCCGTCACCCGCAGCCCTCGCACGCGGCGACCACGATGTGGAGATCCTGGCCGCGACCGCCGATGCAGCATCGCTCGTCGAATCGCTCATCGCCCGTGACGGCATCACGCCAACCGCGGTCGTCATTGCCTCACCGCCGGATCAGCGCACGGTCATCGACTCGCTCGTCGGCGATGTTGCCCGCCGCTGCGGGCTCACAATCGACAGCGTGTGGGTCGCGGATCGGTTTGCTGTCGAACCGATCGGTTTGGCGCACCTGCGCACGCACAACAACCACGGTGCCGACACCGACCGTGGCATCCTCGATGAGCCATCTGCTGCTGCGATCGGAGCCGCGCTCTCGGGCATTGCATCGGATGATCGTCGACGCGCCGTCGGGTGGTTGGCCGCAGGAACCGGGGCTGCCATCGTCGGTGGGCTCGGTGCTGTGCTCGCAACCGACTCGGCTGCAGCCCTTCCCGCCGCGCTTGGGCCCGCCGGTGTGCCGTTGACCCAAGTGCCCACCGCAGGGACACAGGGGGTGCCGTTCGCAGCTCATTCGGCCGCCGGGCCCGCCGGAGTTCCATTCAGACAGGGTGGCGTTGCAGGCCCGAGTGGCGTGCCGATCGGCAGCGGTGCAGCCGTAGGCCCAGTGGGCGCACCGATCAACCCCGGTGCCGGTGCCGGACCATCCGGGGTTCCCCTCGGAGCAGTCGCCAAACCAGCGCGACGCGCCCGCACTGCCGTGATCGCCGGCGCTGCCGCAGCAGCGATCGCAGTCGGAGTCGGAGTCGCCGCATCGTCAGGCGGTGATCCGCCGGCGGCATCGGTGACGAGCGCCGGGACCGCAACCTCTGTGGAGCAGTCGGTCCTCTCGACGCCGGATGCGGCCACCGTGACGGTTGTCGTCGATGCAACGACCGCGACAACAGCGACGCCTGCAACAACAGCGACGATTGCGACATCGCCAAGCACTGAACCCGTGAAAGGCCTCGTGTCCGGCTGCACCGTCGGTTCGTGGTTGGCTGACAACCAGTCCTTCGGTGGATCGTTCACCTCGCTCGCGGCTGCCGGCGGAGGACCGATCGCGCTCGCCGCGATCTCCGGTGCGATACGTGTCGACATCGGCGCCAATGGCGCGGTCGTCACGACCTACGACGACTTCACCGTCACCGCAACCGTCGAAGGTCTGACCTCGGAGATCTTCGTGACAGGTGTCGACACGAACCAGATCGATTTCGCCGACGACGGCTCGTACACCGTGACATCAACCGAGATCGCTTCGACCCAGCGGGTCTCAGCTGAGGGCCTCGTCTTCATGGACGGCCCTTCACCGGAAGCGGCGTTTTTTGGTTCGAGCACCTACGCCTGCGCGGGAGACCGGCTCGATGTCACCATTCCCGGCCCACTTGGAGATTGGGTTGCAATCTTCACCCGCACTGTCTGAGCAGCGAAGCACCGTGCAGCCAAACCCTGTGCAGCGAAACCCTGGGCAGCCCTTCGTTGTCGGGATCGACCTCGGTACGACCTACTCGGCGGCTGCGATCGTGCGCGGTTCGGTCGCCGAGGTCTGTGTTCTGGGCACGATCTCGGCACAGATCCCGACGGTGGTCGTTCATCGCGGTGATGGCGAGATCCTCATCGGTGAGGCCGCCGAACGACGCGCCGCGAGCGAACCCACCCGGACAGCACGGGAGTTCAAACGGCGGCTCGGCGACCCGGTACCGATCATCGTCGGAGGCACCCCGTACGGCGCAGAGGCATTGATGGCCGAGATGCTCGAAGCGATCGTCCGCCAGGTCACTGAGCGGGAAGGGCAGCCCCCGAGCGTTGTGGTGCTGTCGCATCCGGCCAACTACACCGAGTACAAACGCGGACTCCTGGTGGAGGCAGCTCGGCTGGCCGGCCTCGACCTTGATCGGGTGCAGCTGATCACCGAGCCCGAGGCAGCGGCAATCGCCTACGCAAAACAGGAGCGCATCGATCCGGGCGAGGTCATTGCGGTCTACGACTTCGGCGGCGGAACCTTCGACGCCGCAGTCGTGCGCAGCACCGCCGCAGGCTTCGAGCTGCTCGGCACCCCGGAGGGAATGGAGCGACTCGGCGGGATCGATTTCGATCAGGCAGTGCTGTCCCATGTCGACACCGTGCTCGACGGATTGATCTCTGCAGCCGACAGCTCCGACACCCAGGTTCTCGCCGGTCAGATTCGGCTGCGCGACGAGTGCCGACGGGCCAAGGAAGCGCTGTCGAACGACACCGACGCAACGATCTCGGTCTCGATTCCAGGTGTGCAGACCGATGTCCGGTTGACCCGTGAGGAGTTCGAACAGATGGTGCGGCCGCGCATCACCGAAACCGTCAAAGCACTGCTGCGCACCATCGCGTCAGCCGGAATCGGCCTCGACGATGTGAGTCGGGTGCTGCTCGTCGGAGGATCATCGCGAATGCCGATCGTCGCTCAGGTCCTACGCGAATCGATCGGCCGCCCGGTCAGCGTCGACGCGGACCCGAAGATGACGATCGCCATCGGTGCCGCCTACTCAGCGATGCCGGTCGGCGACCCGCAGCCGCACACGACGCCGCCCGACGTGCAGCCGGCCGCGCCGCCGACGAGACCAACTGCGCTGCCAGCCACCCCGCCACGCCGTCGGACGACGGGCAAGGCGCTCGTCGTGGGCATCGCCGTGTTCGCCGCCGTCGCGGTCGCGGCGGGTGCCGCAGTCTTCGTTACCGGCAACAGCGACGGCAGCGATGCCGGCCGTGCGAGGGCCACTTCGGTGACGCCGTCCGGCGCTGCGCCCGCCGCATCGCCGACCACGGTCGACCCTTCCGCAACGCTCCCAACCGGAAACCTCGGCACCGGCACCCAGCCGTCGGCCGGGTCGGTGGCCGGATCCGAGGCCGGTACGTCAACGCCGGCACCGGATGGAGCAAGCCCGATTGAGCGGCTGGCCTTCAACGGCCGTGACGACGGAACCGGCATTCCCGGGCCTGCCCTCGACGCCAGTGCCCCCGCAGTACTGACCGGTCTCGCTGTCGCACCCGGTGGCGACGTGTACGTGGTTTCCGCCGCACCCTCGGTCATCAGGATCGCCGGAAACCAGGTCGAGGTCGCGGCCGACTTCTCCGCCATCGCCGGTTCCGCCACAGCGATCGCGATCGGGTCCGACGGCACCATCTTCGTGGCGACACCAGCTGGAATCGTGCGCATCGTCGACGGTTTGTCTCAACTCATTCTCGACGGACCGTCCTCCGGTTTGAGCACGACGCTCGGCCCGGTTGCCCTCGATGGCGGCGGCAACCTGTACGTCGCCGACAACGGAACGTTCCGGATCATTCGCCGTGCACCCGACGGCACGCTGACCCTGGTTGCCGGTACAGGGACACGCGCCTTAGCCGCGGCAATCCCGATCGAGGGCGGCGACGCGGCTTCATCTGCCATCGGAGTCGTCACTGGCCTGACCGTGCGTCGCGACGGCACGTTGCTGATCGCCGACTCCGACCAGCAGCGGGTGCGCGCCGTCGCCCCTGACGGCACGATCACCACCGTTGCCGGAGGAGGAACGGTCGACATCGGCTCACTGTCGGACCCAACCGAGGCGGCAGGTACGAAGGCCACCGATCTGCGACTCGGTGGACTCGGCAGTCTCGCCGTCGACAGCGGGCAGACTGTGTACGCGGCCGACAGCGCGGCCAACGTGATCGTTGTCGTCAGACCAGGCGGTGACGTCGAGGTGCTGATCGGTGACCAATCGAACGCGGCAGCACCACTCGGTCTGGCACTCTCGGCTACCGGGGCGCTGCTCTACTCCGACGGCCACGTCATCTGGGGCGTGTCCGATTGAATCAGCAGCTGCCCTCACCTTCGATACGGTTCCCAGATCGAATCTCCTCTCACCAATGACGGCGCCGCGTCAGCGGAGGCCGACGAAGCCGTCCGACGCGTCCTCAACGTGCTCGCGCTCGACTTGACAGGTGAAGTCCGGGTCGTACGCGCTGCGCTCACATCGGCCGGTGGGGATCCCGACGATCTCCTCGCTGCGGAGTTCTTCGGCGCTCTACGCGTCGAAGGTGACGGCGTCGACTTCGTCGACCAACTGACGCGACCGATCATCATTGCAGCGATGGCCCCTGACGAACGCCGCTCGGTCAATCGTCTGTTTGCCGACGTGCTGGCCGAACCGCGACACCGGGTGCAGCGCGCCCAACACCTCGCCCTGTCGACCGTCGGGCCCGATCACCGAGCCGCCGTTGCGTTCGCCGAACTCGGCCAGGAGGCATCCCAGCGGGGTGACCCGGCGTTGGCCGGGGAGCTGTTCATGCGCGCCGGCGGCTTCGCGCCCGACCCCGAGCAGCGCGCCGCACACCTCTATTTCGCCGCCGATGGGTACTGGAATGCCGGACAGTACACAGCAGCGCGCGCCGCCTTCGATGCTGCGCACGTCGGCTCGACCCAGCCAATCCTGCGGGCCGACATCGCCCTGCAGCTCGGCCAGCTCGACATGTACCAGCGTGGGCCCCGATACAGCCGCGATCTGTTCATCGCCGCTGCCGAAGCCGTCGAACCCCACGACATCGATCGAGCAGCAATGCTGCTCGTGCACGCTGCGAGTACGGCGATGTTGTCATCCGACATCGTTGGATCGCTCGGCCTCGCCCGACGTGCACGTGCACTCGCCGAACGCGGAGACGGTAGTAGCACGATTCCCGCTTCACTGATGGTCGCATTTCTCAGCCTGCATCACGGCGATGTCGACGAGTTCGATGCGCTGTTCCCACCTATTTCCCAGATTGCCGACAGCCTCAAAGATGCCGACATCCCCGAGGCCGATCTGCTCCTGCAACTGGTCGGCATGGTGCACGTGTACACCGAGCAATGGGCCACGGGCCGCGCCTATCTCACTGCTGTCGCCCACAGCGCCAGTCGGCGAGCCCGAGTGGCAACAGCTGCGCTGGCCAGCGCGATACTCGCCGAGCTGTGCTGGCGGTCCGGTCGTTGGGAGGAAGCATGGACACTCGCCACGAGCGACGTCGTGCGCGAGGTGACACTGACCGGTGCACGGCTCTGGCTGCTTGCGTTCACCGCTCATCTCGACGCCGGTTTCGGACGCGCTGAGGACTGCAGGACCCGCGCTCGTGCTGCCATCGCCGAAGCTGAACCGATGGGCTTCGGCACGGCGATCATGTGGGCCAACCACGCGCTCGGTCTGCTGGAACTCGGGCTCGGCCACGCCGTTGCGGCAGCATCCCATCTCGATCGTGTTGCCGCGGCGGCATCCGCCTACGAGATCATCGAGCCGAGCGGCATGTGGTGGCAGGCGGACCATGTCGAAGCCCTGGTGCGATCCGGCCGCCAGCATGAAGCAGCCAAGGCCCTCGCCCGTTTCGAATCGGGTGCAGCACTCTCACAGCGGGCCTGGGCATCGGCGACCACGGCACGGTGCCGGGCGATGATGGCCACGACCGCCGACGAAGCCGAGCATTGGTTCGCCGAGTCGTTGGCGCAACTCGACCGGCTGGCGGCACCGTTCGAACTCGGCCGCACGTTGCTGTGTCGAGCCGAACGTCGTGTCTCTACCAGCTCCGATTTCGACCCGACTGCAGATCTGGCCGAGGCGATCGCCATTTTCGATGCCCTCGGTGCTCTTCAGTGGTCTGCCCAAGGATCGGCCCTGCGCGACACGATTGCGACCGGACGAGACCCCGGAGCGGAAGGCATGTTGACGCCGGCAGAATCGCGCGTCGCCAAGGCTGTCGTTGCAGGTCTGACCAATCGGGAGGTGGCCGCAAGCCTGTACGTCAGCGAAAAGACGGTGGAGTTCCACCTGCACAACGTCTATCGCAAACTCGGTGTGCGGTCGCGTACACAACTTGCGCGGCAGCTCCCTACGCAGTAAGGCCGATGGGGCAGCTGACGCCGGTGCCGCCGATTCCGCAGTAGCCGTTGGGGTTCTTGGCCAGGTACTGCTGGTGGTACGGCTCGGCGTAGTAGAACTCGCCGAGCGCGGCGATTTCGGTGGTGATCTCGCCGTAGCCCGCAACGCCCAGGCGCTCCTCGAACACGGCCTTGCTGGCCAGTGCGGCATCGAGTTGGGCGGGCGAGGTCGTGTAGATCGCGCTGCGGTACTGCGTGCCCATGTCGTTGCCCTGACGCATCCCCTGCGTGGGATCGTGAGACTCCCAGAACAGCTTGAGCAACGCTTCGTAGCTCACCTGCTGGGGATCGAACACCACGAGCACGGCTTCGGTGTGGCCGGTGCGCGCCGAGCACGTCTCTTCATACGTCGGGTTCGGGGTGAACCCGCCGGAGTAACCAACAGCGGTGGAGTACACGCCCGACTGCTGCCAGAAGATGCGCTCCGCTCCCCAGAAGCAGCCCATCGCGAACACCGCAGTCTCGTGGCCGTCCGGCCACGGACCGATGAGCGGATGGCCGTTCACGTGATGGCTCTCGGGCACCGGCATCGTCTGCTCGGTGCGCCCCGGCAGTGCCGCCGACACATCGATCATCTCGGACTTCCTGTTCCAGAACATCGCACCCTCGTCTCGTACTCGTCGTGGTCGTGCTGCTTCGATCGGATCGTGATGAACAACCCGTGAATCAGGCTACGGGTCTCTACATTCCCTGGAGTGAACATTCGCGAAACCTCCAACGGCGATCTCGATGACGCGCTCGCGGTGAACAACGCCAACCTGCCGGCACTCAACGAATTGGATCGGACCGAACTGGGCCGCCTGCTGTCGATCAGCGAGGTGAACCTGTCGGCCGAGGTGGACGGCATGTTCGCCGGGTTCTGCATCGTGCTCGCCCCCGGCGCCGACTACGCCAGCCTCAACTACCAGTGGTTCAGCCGCAATTACACCGAGTTCGCGTACCTCGACCGGATCGCCGTCGGCACCGACTTCCGGCGGCTGGGCATCGGCCGGGCGTTCTACACCGATCTTCAGCGACGCCTCGCCGGACAGTTTCCGGTGCTGTGCTGCGAGGTGAACATCCGGCCACGCAACGACTCCTCGCTCGAGTTCCACCGCTCGATCGGCTTCCGTGAGGTAGGCCAGCACGACACCGATGGAGGCACCAAGACGGTGAGCCTGCTGGAGCTCGCCCTGTAGGCGGTCTACCATCGGCGAGATGCGAATCGCCGCCGTACAGCACGACATCGTGTGGAACGACCGGGAGGCCAACTTCGCCCATCTCGCCCCGATGATCGCTGCCGCTGCCGGGGCTGGGGCGCGACTCGTGCTGTTGAGCGAGACGTTCTCGACCGGGTTCGCCGTCGACACGCCGGGGCTCGCCGAACCCGAGGGCGGGCCGTCGGCACAGTTCCTGATCACCCAAGCCGCGGTCAACGATGCGTGGGTGTGCGGCAGTTGCCCCGAACTTGGCGACCCTGAAACAGAGGATGCACGCCCGTTCAACAGCTTCGTGCTGGCCGGCCCCGACGGCACGGTGCACCGATACCGCAAGATCCATCCCTTCGGCTATGGCGGCGAGGACAAGTACTTCCGCGCTGGGACCGAGCTGATCACGGTCGACATCGACGGGGTGCGGGTGAGCCCGCTGGTGTGCTACGACCTCCGCTTCGCCGACGAGTTCTGGGGGCTCGCCCACGAGACCGACCTGTACCTCGTGCCCGCCAACTGGCCCGAACCGAGGCGCTCCCACTGGATGGCGCTGTTGCAGGCGCGGGCGATCGAAAACCTCGCCTACGTGGCCGGCTGCAACCGCGTCGGCCAGGGCGGCGGGTTGAACTACGTGGGCGACAGCCGCATCGTCGACCCGCTCGGCGAGCTGCTGGCGACGGCCGCCGTGGGCGAGAGCATCCTCTTCGCCGATATCGACCCCGGTCACGTTGCCGCCGTACGCAGCCGGTTCGGCTTCCTCGACGATCGGCGCTGACGCCCCGACCCGGCTGCCCGAAACCGGCTGCCCGAAACCGGCTACAGGGTGGCGAGACGGGCGACGGCTTCGTCAAGCACATCAAGTCGCTTGCAGAACGCGAAGCGCACCAGATGGCGGCCCTCGTGGCGGTTGGCGTAGAACACCTCATTTGGGATCGCCACCACGCCGCACCGGTGCGGCAGCTCACGACACAGCGCCATGCCGTCGCCATCGGCGCGTACCGGGCGGATGTCGACGGTCACGAAGTACGTCCCGCTGGTGGGGTACACGTCGAAGCCGGCGGCGACAAGGCCCGGTAGGAGCCGGTCACGCTTGGCCTGGAGGTCGGCGGCGAGGTCGGCGTAGTAGGAATCCGGCAGACCCAGGCCGACGGCGATCGCAGGTTGGAACGGCCCGCCGTTGACGAACGTGAGGAACTGCTTGGCGGTGCGCGCTGCGGTGACCAGTTCGGCCGGCCCGCACACCCAGCCGATCTTCCAACCGGTGGTGTTGAACGTCTTGCCGCCGCTGGAGATGCTCAGCGTGCGCTCGCGCATGCCGGGCAACGTGGCCATCGCGACGTGCTCGGCGCCGTCGAACAGGAGATGCTCGTACACCTCGTCGGTGATCACGATCAGATCGTGTTCGATGGCGAGGTCGGCGAGGGCCAGCATCTCCGCCCGGTCGAGCACCTTGCCGGTCGGGTTGTGCGGCGTGTTGATCAGCAACAACTTGGTCTTCGGCGTGATCGCGGCGCGCACCTCGTCGAGGTCGAAGCCGTACGACGGGGGGCGCAGCGTGACCGGCTTGACCACCGCCCCGGCGAGCGCGATGCAGGCCTGATAGCTGTCGTACATGGGCTCGAACAACACCACCTCGTCACCGGAATCGAGCAGGCCGAGCAGGGCACCGGCAAGAGCCTCGGTGGCCCCTGCGGTGACCAGCACCTCGGTGTCTGGATCGTAGGAGAGGCCGTAGAAACGTTGCTGGTGCGCGGCGATCGCCTCGCGCAGTACCGGCATTCCGGGGCCCGGCGGGTACTGGTTCAGCCCACCGTTGATCGCCGCGATCGCCGCATCCAGCACGTCGCGCGGGCCGTCGACATCAGGGAAACCCTGGCCGAGATTGATGCTGCCGGTACTGACCGCGAGCGAACTCATCTCGGCGAAGATCGTCGTGCCGAAGCCCTGCAGCTTGGCGGTGAGATGAGGGACTCGTCGGTTGGCCACCGTGCGAGCGTAGATGCCCGGCTACTCGACGGTGATCGTGCCGGCCATCGACGGGTGGATCTTGCACCTGATCGAGTAGCTGCCAGGGTCGGCGATGGTCAGCGGCTCGCTTGCACCGCCATCGACAGCCACGTCGAACGCGTCGTCAGCGTCGGTGACGGTGTGGGCAAAACCGTCGTCGTTGGTGATCGTGAACTCAGTACCGGCGGCGACGTTCAGCTCGCTGTACGCGAACTCGGCGATGGTCAACGTCGCAGCTGCAGCCGGGTCGCCAGCGGGCGCATCGCTCGTCGGCGGGTCGGTAGCCGGCGCATCGGAAGCCGGAATGTCCGTCGGCAGCGTGGCCGGCGGGCCCGAGACGGGGTCGGTGGCCTGCGGCGTGGTGATGCTGCCGGTAGCCGGCGCCTCGGTGACCGGTGCAGTCGAGACGGGGTCGCTGCCACAGGCGACGAGTGCGGTGGCGGTCAGCAACACGACTGCGGCGATTCGGATGGGGTGAGTGATCATCAGTGGCTCCTTGTGGTGGTAGCAGTACGCCACCACCACACAGATCGGTTCATCGTTGTCCGAGGTTGAGCGGACCGAACGATTCGGGAAGCAGTTCGCCGAGGGTGAACGTCCCCCGAAGACCCTCCACCCCTGCGCTGTGGACCAGCGTGGTGAGGTCGGCGAACTCACGTAGCTTCTGGCGGCACCCGCCACAACACGTGCCGACCAGATCCCCATCGCAGATCACAAGAACCTCGTCGATGTGCCGATCGCCGGCGGTGATCATCGCCGCGATCGCGCTCGCTTCGGCACACCAGCCTTGCGGATACGCAGCATTCTCGACGTTGGACCCGGCATACACCCTGCCCGACGTCGCCCGCACCGCCGCACCAACGCGGAACTTCGAGTAGGGGGCATACGCATTGGCGTGTGCGGCACGGGCTGCATCGAACAACGTCTGGACAGGCGGGGTCATCGTTGGTCACGATAGGTCGCACCGTGGCACGATGTCTCGATGGCCACTGCCGCACCTTCCGCCGCTTCCCGTCACCGACTCATCAACATCGGCGCAGTTCGCACGGTGCTGTCA
>JAYURF010000455.1:0-10546 GCA_043756365.1 Acidimicrobiales bacterium | reverse complement strand
TCGTCGGTCGTTGCGCGCTGATCGTCGGTGCGGGGACGACCGTTTTCCGCAACTGGTCGTTCGTGTTGTGCTCGATGTTCGTGCTCAGCTACGCCATGGGGTTGTTCGCGGGCAGCGACCTCATCGCCGAAGCCCTACTGGTGGAGTCATTGGTATTGGTTTTGGTCGGTGTGCTCGTATTGGTGGGCACGGTGATCGGCGGCCCGGGAGCAGTGCGCCTGGCCAGTGCGGGGCGTGAGTTTCACGCCGCATCCAACCTTCATCGCCCGGCGGCGGAGCCGACGACGGAGCGGGGGTCTGCCGCTCCGCTGAGCATGCCGTCGGGACCGACCACGATGGCATGAGCATGCCCGAACGAACTGGAGTACTGCGCTTCGCTGCGCGTGTGGTGCCCGCGCTGTTCGAGGCCTGACTGCCATTGCTCGAGACCGTGTGCTTCGAGCACTACGTGCGGGCCACCGGCACCCGTCCAGGTATCGAACCCGGTTTCGGGACCGTGCAGGATCCACCGTGGCGAAGCAATCGCGGCGGCCGGTGACTGGCCTCGCACAAACAACCGTGCCGTGAGTTGCAACAGGATCTGTGGCTGCGCATCGCCGCCCATCGTGCCGAACACCGCGGCCAGGGTGCCGTCGCGTGCGGTCGCGATCGCCGGGGCGAGCGTGTGTGGTGGCCGCCGGCCGGGGGCGAGCATGGCCGGATGCCCCTCGGTGAGGGAAAAGCCGATGCCACGGTTGTGCAGGTTGATGCCCGTGTTCGGTTCGGTCAACCACGAACCGAAACCGGATGCGTTGCTCTGGATCAACGACACCCCCATCCGTTCGCTGTCGACCGTGCACAAGTAGGTGGTGTCTCCGTCGTGCATCGGGGCGGCCAGAGCCCCGGCGCGGTTGGGGTCAATTTCGCCGGACCTGGCCCGGATCAGGTCCAGCGCGCGCCACCCGTCGGCTCGGTCATGGAGGAGGTGCGGCCGGTCGCGACCGGCCGCCTTGGCAGCCTCGATCAGCACGTGCGCCCACAGTGGGTCGGCGGGGTCATCAGGGAGGCCGAGCTCGTCTGCAAGGGCGGCGGAACCGAGCAGCAGGTAGCCCTGCGAGTTCGGCGGCATCGTGTGCAGGCGGTGACCGAACACATCGAGTTCGAGTGGTGCAGCCCAGTCTGCACCAGGTTCGCGCAGATCCGATTCGTGGAAGAACCCGTCACCGAGTGACATCAACCCGCGGCCGAAATCACCGTGGTAGAAGCCGTCACGGCCGTGTTCGGCGACCGCTTCGAGCGCCGCCGCGACACCCGGGCGACGGACCCTCGCACCTGGCCGAACGGCTTGCCCGGCCAGCTCACCCAGGTTCTGCCGGCCCCGGTCATCGAGTTGGGCAACCGATCCAACGAGGAGCGGCGAAGCAGGGAAACCGAGCGTTGCCAAGCGGATCGCTGGGGCGAACAGTTGGGCCAGGCTCAGTCGGGCGAATCGTTCGTGCAGCGCGTGCCAGCCGTCGACGCAGCCCGGCACGGTGACGGCGGCGATGTGATGGCGAAACGGCATCTCCGTGTACCCGCCGGCGCGAAGCGCGGCTGCATCGGCACCCGCGCCGGCACGGCCGCTGGCGTTCAGCGCATGGACACCGGTGCCGTCGTGCACCAGTGCGAACAGGTCGCCGCCCATCCCGCAGAGGTGCGGCGACGTCACGGCTATCGCAGCGTTGGTGGCGATCGCTGCATCGACAGCATTTCCGCCGAGCGCCAGTGCTTCGAGGCCGGCCTGGGTGGCGAGTTGGTCGGCGGACGCAACCATCGCCCCCGGAGCGCGGGTGGTGCGGAACCGGATCGTGGCAGCAGTCATCGGCCGTACCGTATGTCGCCCGCCCACCCACCGGAGAATGACTCAAATGGGCTATCCAGAACCTGTCGGGCGCGCCGATTCATATGGAGCGGCCACCACGGGTGTGAGTTTCCCAACAAAAGGAGGAGACCATCGAAGACAGCATCAAGGTTCTCGGACGCCTGAAGTCCGCGGGGTTCAGTGGTGAGGCCGTGTTCGGCACTGCCCCAGTGAGCCGCCTCTACTTCCTCGCTGGCACCTGCTACTGGGCGGAGCGCGATGGAGACGTGTCGCTCGGCCAACAGCTGGTGGTGTCCGGCGCTATAACCGGCGAGGAGTTGGAGCGCGGCGCCGTCAACCTCGGCCAGATCGAATACCTCGGTCACTTCTTCGAACGCAGCCCCGACAGCGATCGGCACCTCGTCGAGCTTGCGATCGAACGCCACGCGGCTGGCGTGCTCGTCGATGTCGCTCGGGCCGGCGTCATCGCGCATACGACGACGTCGTCTCGGCATCACCGCTCGGGGATCTTGAAGTTGCTGACCGAAACCGCGCCTGGTCCTCGCCCGCTCCGTGCCCCTGCGCAGGTTCTGGCGCGCACCGGGTTGCCGGCCGAACACGACGTCGGGTCGCGTAGAGCGCGCCCGGGGCGCACCATGGAAATGCCGCGTCCTGCCGCAATGCGGGAGACCGCACCCGTCGACGATGTGCCGGTCGCGGAGGTCGAGATCGTCGCGGAGGTGGACGTCGTGCCGGTCGCTGAAGTCACGGTTGCCAATGAGCCCCAATCCACGGTGCTCGGCGTGCAGGTGCAACCGTTGGTGCCCGTGCGCGCCGTCGAATGGAAGCCACGAGACTCCCAGCTGCGCGGCGACACGCTGGCGAAGACCATCGGCGGCCTGCAGCGATCGACGGATCCCGCATCGCCCGCGACTGCCGGCCCGTCCACTGGTGAACCTCGAGTCACCATGACGATGCCCGTGGTTCGCACCGCTCCGGTGACGTCGACCATCCCCCTCACCCGCGCCGCCCCGGCCACGCTGACATTGCCGATCATCCGGCCTCACGCCGACGCGCCAGCTCCGGCTGACGCTCCGGTCGCCCTAGCCCCGGTCGTCATCGTTGAAGAAGTCGTCCCGGCCCTCGCCGGAGAGGCCGAATCGGTGTCGGTGCCAACGCTGCCTGCGGCATCCGTGCCCGCCGCGACCGCGCCTGCGGCATCCGTGCCCGCAGCGACGCCGCAGCGACCCGCTACAGACCCGGAATCAGCGCAGGCGCTCGAACTGAGCGATGGCGAGTACGCCGACAACGTCGTGTTGCTGATTGCCGACACTGCACCGGCTGCCCCACGTCCCTTGCCTGCCGACATCTCCACGCTGGTCGACATCATCGTCGGCGGCAGTAGGCCGCCGTGGGGATCGGATGCAGCAAGCCCCGCAGCGCATCCGGCAGATCCTGCATCAGCGGCCAGCCTGAAAGATGCGGTACTCGACCAGCCGATCACCCCAACGCTGCCGCCCGCTGCGGGCCCGGCTTCAAGAACGCCCTCGGGGGCCGGCTCGCAGGGCCGTCCCCCGCGCGGTGCGCTGCGGCGCCTCATCAACGGCTTGTCGAAGTAGCCGACTCGACCCTGTCGCCGTGGGCGCAGCCACCTACGCTCACCGGCATGTTCCGTCACCGTGGCGCAAGTTTGGCCGCCTTCACGGCATCGGCGGCACTGCTGGTGCTCGGCACGTTCCTCCCGTGGCTGCGGACGGGATCGACCTCACGTTCCAGCTACGACCTGCTCGGCCTGCTCGATCGCTTGCAACTCGCCCCTGATGGCATGGTGTCGACGTTGATCTCGTGGTGGCCGATCGTGCCGCTGTTGGTGACGCTGGCCGTGGTCGCTGCATGGTGGGAGCTGCGGTGGGTGGCGTTCGTTGCGGCGGTTGTCGCCGTCGGATACGCGGGCGGCGTTGGCATCACCCTGGTCGTGGCATCGCGTCGCAACGGAATCGGCATCGGTTCAGGGCCCTGGGTGTGCGCGGCATCCAGCATCGTGTTCTTGGTGACCGCCGGTTGGATCGTGTTCACGCACTCCAGTGACCGCGTCGCTCGAACACCTCACGCAGTACCGCCGGCCGGTCCGTCATGATGCCGTCCACGCCGAGGTCGAGCAGGCGATCGATCTCGCCCGGATCGTCGACGGTCCATACGTGCACGTGGATGCCGAGCGCGTGGGCGCGCTCCACGAAACGCTGATCGGTCACGGTGACGCGCCCGCGCTTCACCGGAACCTGTGCAGCCAGCCCGCCGAGTGATCGGGGCCGCGCGAAACGCAGCGCAGCAACCCCTGCCGGTCCGAGGGCCGTGCACAGCTTGTCGCCGAACACGGCCCGCAAACTGCGAATCCTTCGGTCGCTGAACGCCCCGACGCAGACGCGATCGAGCGCGTTGGCTCGACGCAGGGTGGACACCAGAGCGGGAGCGGCCGCGTCGCTCTTGCAGTCGATGTTGACCCGCAGTTCCGGCCATGCACCAAGGAGATCTTCGAGCAGCGGTATGGGTGCTTCACCACGCACCATCGCGTGGCGCACCTCGCTCCACGGCAGTTGGCTGATCAACCCGATACGGCCGCAGGTGCGGCTCAAGTCGTCGTCGTGGAAGGCCACGAGCACGCCGTCTGCGGTCACCTGGACATCGGTTTCCACGTAGCGGTAGCCGAGTCCGACGGCGTACTCGAACGCCGGCATCGTGTTCTCCGGCGCATCGCTGGCACCGCCGCGATGGGCGAACGGGATCGGGCTCTCACCGTCGAGGTACGGATGAGTGACAGGAGGCATTCCCATGTTGTAGCAGCGCAGTGTTGCTGGGCGGTGTTGCAGCGCGGTGTTGCAGCCCCGTATAGCCTCGGCCGCCATGGCCGTCAACGACGCTGGCACCGCAACTGCCGCCACGATCACCGTGCGTTCACCGTACGACAACAGCATCATCGGGGAGATCCCCGCGCACACCCCCGCCGATGTCGACCGAGCGGTCGCGTCAGCGAAGGCCGCGCTTCGCGCTGGCGTGATGCCGCTGTGGAAGCGCGCCCAGATCCTCGACACCGCCGCCCAGCGCCTCACGGCGCGACGCGACGAGTTCGCCGAGATCATCGCCCGTGAGGCGGCCAAGCCGATCAAGACTGCCCGCGTTGAAGCCGAGCGGGCCGTTGGCACGTTCCAGTTCGCCGCAGCGGAGGCGCGCAAGCTGAGTGGCGAGATGATTCCCCTCGACGCCATCGCCGCCGGTGAAGGCAAGCTCGGGTTCACCTTGCGGATACCGATCGGCGTGGTCGGAGCCATCGCCCCGTTCAACTTCCCACTCAACCTCGTCGTCCACAAGGTGGCCCCGGCAATCGCCGCCGGGTGCCCGGTGGTGCTGAAGCCGGCAAGCCAAACACCGTTCAGTGCGCTACGACTTGCAGAGATGCTGATTACCGAATGCGGCTTGCCTGCCGAGTACCTCCACGTCGTCACCGGCGGGGGAGCGACGGTGGGCAACGCAATCGTCGATCACCCTGACATCGCGCTGATCACCTTCACCGGCTCACCCCCGGTCGGTTGGGGCATCCGCGCCAGGGCGCCGCGCAAGCGCGTCGGCCTCGAACTCGGCAACAACGCGCCATGCATCATCGAAGCCGACGGCGACTGGAAGTCCGCGGCCGCGAAGATCAAGGTCGCTGGCTTCAGTCACGCAGGTCAAAGCTGCATCTCCACACAGCGGGTGCTCGTGCACACCAGCATTGCTGCAGCGTTCACCGATGTGCTCGTTGCCCACGTCGAGACGTTGGTCGTCGGTGATCCGCTGGATGAGACAACCGACGTCTCGGCGCTGATCTCCACCGCCGAGCGCGACCGGGTGGAGGAGTGGGTGGCCGAGGCCGAGGCCGAGGGTGCCACCATCGCCACCGGCGGCCGCCGCCAAGCCGATGGCGTGTTGCTGCCAACGGTGATTGCCAACGCCACGCCATCGATGAAGGTGTGCGCGCAGGAGGTGTTCGGTCCGGTCGTCACGATCACCAGCTACGACACCCTCGACGAGGCGATCGCGCTGGCCAACGATTCCGAGTACGGCCTGCAGGCGGCGATCTTCACCAGCGACATCGCCAAGGGGTTGAAGGCCGTGCATGGGCTCGACTACGGCGGGGTGTTGGTCAACGAGGTGCCTACATGGCGCGCCGACCAGCAGCCCTACGGCGGGGTGCGTGATAGCGGCAATACGCGGGAAGGACCGGCGTACGCGATCAAGGAGATGACCGAGATCCGCATGGTCATCATCAGTGGCTGAACACGGCAGGACGCCGCTGCGATGGGGTGTCCTGGGGGCGTCGTCGCGGATCTACCGCGGCAAGCTGTTGCCGCCGCTGAACGCACGCGACGGCCATCAGGTGGTGGCCGAGGCCAGTCGTGCGGCTGACGGATCGGATGCGCCGTATGCCGAACTGCTGCGCCGCTGCGACGTCGACGCCGTCTACATCCCGCTGCCCAACGACAGCCATCGGCGGTGGATCATCAACGCGCTCGATGCCGGCAAGCACGTGCTGTGCGAGAAGCCGATCACGATGTCGGCGACCGACACCGACGAGGTGTTCGCAGCAGCCGAAGCTGCCGGACGGGTGCTGATCGAGGCCTACATGTGGCCGCACCACCCTCGCCACCAAGTCCTCCTCGGTGCTGCGCGCAATGAGCTGGGCGATCTCCGATCGTCGCAGGGGATGTTCTCGTTCGCTCTCGAACGGACCACGGATCATCGCTTCGATCGGCGCGGTGGAGGGGCGTTGTTCGATGTCGGCATCTACTGTCTCGGCCCGGCGCTGCTGCTCGCCCCGCGCCATCCGGTCGGCGCGGCGGCTGCCGCGGTGCGCAACGAACACGGCGTCGACGTGTCGTTTTCTGGCTGGGTCGACCTCGGCCAGGGTTTCACCGCCACTGTCAACGCATCGTTCGAATCGGTCTACCGGCGCTCGTTGCTCCTCGTCGGCACTCATGGTTCGATCAGCATCGACCACGATCTCGCGCCTGGCCCGCTCGGGCCGACCACGGTGCAGGTGGTACGCCCGGACGATTCGGTCACCGAGCACCCGAGCGCGGGTGCCGATGCCTACGGCGAGATGCTCGACCAGTTCGCGGCCGTTGTTGCCGGTGACGCCGAGCCCGTGTGGGGACCAGCCGAGAGCCGACTGCTCGCCCGCTGGATCGAAGCGCTGCAGACAGCAGCAGCCTGAACCCCAGGTCGCCGAATGGCGGTGGAGGGCCTGCCTCATGGTGGTCGAACCAAGCCGAAATGGTGGTGGAACCAAGCCGAAATGGCGGTTGAACCAGCCGACGGTACCGTCGTGCCAATGGACGCTGCCGCCAGTTTTGCTGCCCTCGTCAGCGGGCCGCCCGCCGAGCTGCGTCTTGACCTCGCCTGCTCGTTGATATCGGCTGCGTTCACGGGCCGCGACCGTTCCGCCGAGGTGGGCGCCGCGCTCGACGCCGTGGCCGGCACGGTGCAGGATCGAACCTTCGAAGGTGTTCTCGCGGCGATGCGCCCCCGGTTGCACGGGGACCGCGAGACCTACTTCGATGCCAGGAACTCCTTCATCGACGCCGTGCTGGAACGCGGGCAGGGGTTGCCGATCACGCTGTCGGTGATCGCCATCGAGATCGGGCGGCGGATCGACGTGCCGATCGTCGGAGTGGGTTTGCCGAGCCACTTCATGGTCAAGTCCGACGGCGCGGATGTCTACGGCGACCCGTTCAACGACGGTGCGCTGTACAGCCGGGCGGGCGTGGTTTCGGCGTGGCGGCGACTGGTGGGGGAGGGCCACGACTTCGATGAGTTGCACCTGCAGCCGGTCGGCACCCGGTTGATCCTGATCCGGATGCTGAACAACCTGCGCGCCATCTACGCACACGGACGCGACCCTCGGGCGATGCACTCGCTGGCCGTCATGCGCGGGTCGTTCGTCGAGCTCGCCCATGAAGCCGCCGACCACGCGCGCTGGGTTCGCCACTTCAACTGACCCTCTGGCACACCGGCAACGTCCCGGGCCCCGCGACGCCTCCGACGAGCGATACGACGGGGGGCAGCCACTAAAGTTGACGGCATCATGACCGTCACCGAATCACGTCTCACCGCCGACGAACAACGAGTGTCCGATCTCGTCGACGAACTGCTCGCCGAGCATCCACCGAAGTCCACACCGTCGACAGCGTTCCTCGGTGCCCAGTTCGACAAGGGGCTCGCGTGGGTGCATTTTCCCGAGGGCCAGGGCGGCCTCGGGGTCAACCCGAAGCTGCAGAAGCTGGTCAATGAACGGGTTTTCGCGCAGGGCGCACCGAACTCGATGCACCGCAACCCGATCGGGTACGGGATGTGCGCCCCGACCGTGGTGGTGTGGGGCAGCGACGACCAGCGACGGCGCTACCTGCGCCCATGCTTCACCGGCGAGGAGATCTGGTGCCAGCTGTTCAGCGAGCCCGGCGCAGGTTCCGACTTCGCCGGGCTGTCGTCGCGGGGTGTCCGTGACGGTGACGAGTGGGTGTGCAACGGCCAGAAGGTGTGGACCACCCTCGGCCACCTCGCTCGCTGGGGTCTGCTGGTGGTGCGCACAGACACTGAGGCGGTCAAGCATGCCGGGTTGACCGCCTTCGTCGTCGACATGCACGCACCCACCGTCGAGGTGCGACCGCTGCGCCAGATGACTGGCGAGGCCGAGTTCAACGAGGTGTACTTCACCGATACCCGCATCCACGAAAGCGAGATGCTGGGCAAGCCCGGCGATGGGTGGCGGGTGTCGCTGACGACGCTGATGAACGAACGTGTGTCGATCGGCGGCTCCATTCCACAGAAGGGTTCCGGCCCGATCCAGTCACTCACATCCACGTGGGGCGACCTGCCCGACGACCGCAAGGACTCCGCCAACCTCGACGAGGTGATGAAGTTGTGGAGCCGGGCCGAGGTGCTGCGGCTCACCAACATCCGCGCCAACCAGATGCGCAAGATGGGTGACCCAGGACCCGAGGGGTCGATCTCCAAGATGGCCTCGGCCAATCTCAACAAAGACATCTACGCCAAGGTCGTCGATCTGCTCGGTGCCGAAGGAATGCTGTACGGCAGCTACGAGATGCTTCGTCCGGAGACCACGATGGGGTACGACACGCTGCAGAAGGCGTTCCTGCGCAGCCGGGCCAATTCCATCGAAGGCGGCACCACCGAGGTGATGCTCAACATCTTGGGCGAGCGCGTTCTCGGCCTACCGGGAGACGTGCGCGTCGATCGCGATCGCCCGTGGAGCGAGGTCGCCCGCAACTGATATTGCCTTCCCCACCAAGTGTACGTTGGCCCGGTGGAAGCATTCTGGAGGTCGTTCGCCGTCACACTGGGCAAGCGGTGGACGAGGGTCGCGGTCGTGGTGGGTGTGGTCACGGTGGTGCTCGGCATCGGGGCGACGCGGGTCGAGTTCGCCACCGGTCAGGACAGCTACCTCAACCCGGACTCCCAGACTGCGATCGACAACCGCGAGTTCCAGGGCAGGTTCGGTGGTGAAACCGTCATCCTGCTGTTCAGCGCGACCGACCCCGCCGCTGACGTGTCCGACCTCTTCGTCGGCGAGAACCTGCGCATCCTCGGCGAGATGACCAACGAACTCGGTGATGTCGCCGGGGTCGAATCGGTCGTCACCCCGTTCACCTCGTTGACGTTCAGCGACGGCCTTGTCGGCGGTGATGGTGGCGATACCGATGGCACCGGGCCGGGCGGGGATGCGTTGCTGCGCGCCGCTGGTCGCGATGAGGTCGGTTCCGGTGCACGCAATGCAGATGTGCAGGTCAGCCTCGGTCGTCGGGACGCGATCCCGGAAGCGCAACGCGAGATCGGCGTCGCCGAGTGGAACGAGTTGCTCATCTTCGGCAACGAGGGCTATCAGGTCGTCGATGGTGCGGTGATCGCGCCCGCGGCCGCTGACCGGGTGGTCCGCAAGTCGCTCGCCTCGACGTTCCCCAACCAGCAGACCGCAGTGGGTGGCGTCATCCTGCGCGGTAACGCCAGCCTCGACGAGCAGTCGCTCGGCACGGCCGGTGTGCTCGAGTTGCTCGACGGCACTGAGCTCGAGGGGTTCGAGCTCACGGTCACCGGCTCGCCCGTGTACTTGAAGGAGGTGAACGACTACCTCAAGGGCGGAATGGTGCGCCTTGGGATCGGGGCGATCGTGGTGATGGCCGTGATCCTCGGCTTCATCTTCCGTGTCCGCTGGCGGCTGCTGCCACTGCTCACGACGCTGATCGGTGTGATCTGGAGCTTTTCGTTGATGGGTTGGTTCGGCATCGACTTATCGCTGGTCACCATCGCCGGCCTGCCGATCCTGATCGGTCTCGGCATCGATTTCGCGATCCAGGTGCACAACCGGATCGAGGAGGAGGTGGTCAAAGAGGCCGCCGCACACCCGATTGGCGAGTCGCTGGCAAACCTGGCCCCGGCGATGATCGCCGCTACGTTCACGGGCGTCGCCGCATTCGTGGCGCTGCAGATCTCGAAGGTGCCGATGATCCGCGACTTCGGCGTACTGCTCGCGGTCGGCATCGTGGTGCTCGTCGCGGTCGGCATCGTGGTGCCCGGTTCCGCGCTCGGCATCCGCGAGTACGTGCAGCGCACCACTGGCGATGGGACCGACACGTGGATCGAGCGGTTCATCGTCAAGCTCGGCAGCATCCCGACCAC
>JAYURF010000454.1:0-3699 GCA_043756365.1 Acidimicrobiales bacterium | reverse complement strand
CGACTTCGTCGACGACATCGCCAACATCGTCCCCGCGGTGCTCACCATGGCCATGCTCGGTCTGCCGCTGGCGGATTGGGAGATCTACTGCGAGCCGTCGCACGCGATGGTGTACACGCCACCCGACAGCCCCGATCTGCCCCGCGTGCAGCAGGCGGCACTGGCGATGGTGATGCGCCTCGCGCAGTGCGTCGGAGAGGCCCGAGCGAACCCTCGGCCCGGCATCATCAAGGCATTGATCGAGGCCGAGATCGATGGCCAGCCGCTGTCTGACGAAGGCATCATCGGCACCACGTTCCTGGTGATCGGTGGCGGGTTCGACACGACCACGTCGCTCACCGCGAGCGCCTGGCGATGGTTGTCGGAGCACCCCGAACAGCGCGACCAGTTGGTTGCCGACCGCGGCTTGTTGAACACGGCGACGGAGGAGTTTCTTCGCTACTTCAGCCCCTCGCAGGGCGATGCCCGCACGGTCACCCAGGACTGCGCGGTGGCCGGCTACGAGTTCTCCGAAGGCGACCGCATCCTGCTCGGATTTGCGATGCCCAACCGGGACCCGCGGGTGTTCGACGAGCCCGACGAACTGCGTCTTGATCGGTTCCCCAACCGCCATGCGGCATTCGGGTTGGGCAACCACCGCTGCATCGGCTCGAACATCGCCCGGATGCAGTTCAAGGTGATCATGTGGGAAACGCTGCAGCGCCTCGGCAACTACGTGGTCGAAAGCGACGCTGCGGTGCGCTACGAATCGATCGGCGTGATCAACGGCTACCAGCACCTGCCGGCCACGTTCACGCCTGGGCCACGAGTCGGCCCGGGCCTGGCCGAAATGATGGCAACCTGGCAGGCCCGCCTCGACGCCGCCGCCGACGCCCCCGCCGAGACCGCAGGGGCAACGCAATGAACGTGCACGTCGATCCCGATCTGTGCCAGGGGCACACGCTGTGCAACATGGCCGCCCCCGATGTGTTCCACCTACGCGACGAAGACGGCCATGCGTATGTGGCAGTCACGGAGTTCACGCCCGAGATCATCGCTGCGGCCAAACGCGCTGCGGCCACCTGCCCCGAGCAGGCGATCACCGTCACGGAGTGATGGCGTCGCCAACGTGAGCACGCTCCCAGACGGCGCCGACAACCTCGACAGTTCGAGCGAGATCCCGCACCGACAGGTGATGCGGGTGATGTCGGCGGTGATGTGCGGGATGTTCCTCGCAGCGCTCGACCAGACGATCGTCGCCACTGCGTTGCCGACGCTGGCCGAGAGCCTCGGAGGCATCAACCAGATCACCTGGGTCGTCACCGTCTACATGCTGTCGACCACGGTGAGCGCCGCATTGTGGGGGAAGATCAGCGACCTCCGCGGCCGCCGGCTCACCTATCTGACGGCGATCGCCATCTTCATCGCTGCGTCGCTGCTGTGCGGTGTGGCCCAGAACATGCCCCAGTTGATCGCCGCCCGAGCCTTGC
This sequence comes from Acidimicrobiales bacterium, assembly GCA_043756365.1. Classification (GTDB taxonomy): domain Bacteria; phylum Actinomycetota; class Acidimicrobiia; order Acidimicrobiales; family Ilumatobacteraceae; genus VFMC01. The sequence continues at coordinate 2,230 of JAYURF010000454.1, read as the reverse complement.
AGGGCATCGGTGGGGGAGGGGTCCAGGCGTTGGCATTCGCAATCATGGCCGACATCTTGCCGCCGCGTCGCCGCGGCAAGTATGTGGGCCTGCTGTCGGGAACGTACGCCATCGGCAGCGTGCTCGGTCCGCTGATCGGCGGCTTCTTCGTCGACAACGCGAGCTGGCGGTGGATCTTCCTGATCAATCTGCCGATCGGGCTGGCGGCGATGGCTGTGGCAAGTTCGGCGCTGCGTGACGTCGGTACCCCGCGGCCGGCCCGGCTCGACCTGCGCGGTGCCGTGACCCTGTCGATTGCGGTGGTGTGCCTGTTGCTTGGGGCGGTGCTGGGCGGACGCGAGTTCGGTTGGGGTTCCCCGGTGATCATCGGGTTGCTGTCGGCGGCGGTGGTGTTCGCCGTGATCTTCGTGCGGATCGAGCAGCGGGTGAGCGAGCCGATCCTCGCCCCGCGGTTGTGGAGAAACCGAATCCTCATGCTGTCGATCGTGCTTGCGGCCCTGTCGTCGATCGTGTTCCAAGCAGCTGCGCTGTACCTGCCGCTGTTCCTGCAGACAGTGCGCGGCTCATCGGCGACGCAGTCCGGCATCCTGGTGGCACCGTTGATGATCGGCATGGCAGTCGCTTCGATGACAGCCGGGCGTCGGGTGTCGACAACGGGTCGGTACCGGGTGATGTTGGTGAGCGGCTTCCTCGGCATGCTCGGCGTGACGTTTGTGTTGATCTCGCTCGACCCGGGTTCCAGCTCGCGGGTCGTGGTGCTGTCGATGGTGGGCCTCGGGCTCGCGTTCGGTGTCGTCTCGCCGATCGTGAACCTGTCCGCACAGAACGCGATGCCGGTTGAAGAGCTCGGTGCCGCCAGTTCGGCGATGATGACCCTGCGTGCGCTCGGTGCCACCCTCGGCATCGCCGGCATTGGCACTGTGATCCTGACCCGCCTGACCTCTGGGTTGTCGAGCATTGCCGGGGCCAATGGCCTCGACGCCAACGAGTTGTCGGCCGGTCCGGCATCGATCGCTGCCCTCGCCGAGCCGTTGCGTGGGCAGGTGACCCGGGTGACTGCGCGGGCAATCACCGATGGGCTGTGGATCTGTATCCCGATCGCCGTCGTGGCTGTCGTACTGGCGTGGTTGCTACCCGAAGTTCCACTGCGCGCCCACACCGCCCCGGGAACCATCGCCGCCGCTGACTGCGATCAGTTTCCGACTTCGATCGAAACCGTGAGGCGCGGCGAGGCAGCGACCGATCGCACCGTCTGATCTCCATGGGAAGCGGTCGAAATTGGGGTGGACTGCGTTGCGTGAGCGTCCTCGGTTGGGCAGGCTGAGCAGGCATGGCTTGGCCGACGTGGTGGCATGGGGCGCTGTTGGCGCTGGCGGGCGGACTTGTCGCGCTCGTCGCCCGCCGGTGGCCAGCGGTTGCCGCGACGCGCGCGGGGGTCGTGGTCGTGCCCGCGGCACTGGAGATTGCCTTGGTATCGGGGCTGTACTCGGTGTGGCGCCTGGCGCGTGTGCTGCCGTTGGCCCACGCCGATGGTGCGATCGAGCGGGCCCGCCAACTCGACCGGCTGCAGCAGCAACTCGGGATGCCGACGGAGCTGTCATTGCAGCGCTTCGTGTTGGAGCGCGACTGGCTGGCGCAGTTCACCAACGCGTACTACGCGATCGCGCACGTTCCGTCGCTGCTGATCTTCCTCGTCTGGCTGTACGTGCGTCACCGCGAGGCCTACCCGCATTGGCGCAACGGTCTCGCGGTGCTCACCGCGTTCTGTCTTGTGATCCGTTTCGTGCGCGTCGCACCGCCGCGGTTTCTCGGCGACCTCGGCTACGTCGATCTGGCGACGAGGTTCGGCCTGTCGTTGTACGGTCCGGTCGGCACCGGCGTGTCCGACCAGTTCGCCGCGATGCCGTCGATCCACGTCGGCTGGGCTGCGGTGGTCTCGTTCGGCGTGGTTACCGCTGGCACGAGCCGGTGGCGGTGGCTGTTCCTGCTCCACATCGTGTTGACGATGCTCGTCGTCTCGGCGACCGGCAACCACTGGTGGCTCGACGGGATCGTTGCGATGGGCCTGCTCGGCGTCGGGCTGTGGCTCGACACCCGGGTCCGTCGATTCGCTGCATCGTGGCGAGCGCCGATCGGCCGCCCAGATGATTCGGTGAGCCAACGTCTCGCTGAATCAACGCCACGCTGATGCCGCTCTCGGCTCGCAGTAGAAAGGTCCTCGAAGACATTT
>JAYURF010000453.1:0-10620 GCA_043756365.1 Acidimicrobiales bacterium | reverse complement strand
GTGCCCAGGGCGCCGACCGCGAGGAGCGAGAGGAGTGCGATGATGCCGAGGCGTGGGAGTGCCGTGATCGCGCGGACCCCGAGGAACAGGGCGGGGAGGTCGCGTCGGCGCGACACCAGGTCGCTGCGGAACGTTGCGTAGTTCTTCGTCCGGCTAGCCAACGGGAGGCCCGACTCGTGATCGATGACGAGGTCGGCGGGTGTGGTGCTGGTCGACAGGTAGGTGCGCAGTTCGCTGAGCAGGCGTGGCCCAATCCGTACTGTGCGCGCGAGCAGCAGCCATGCCGCAACGGCTGCGGCGAGCGGGATCGCGCAGACGATGCCGCCGAGGATCAACCAGGCAGTGCTGCCGTCGTACACCCACCAGCCGGTGAGGAAGGTGGCGGCGCCCACCGCCGTGGTGACGGCCATCACCCTGATCGCCACTCGCCGCGCCCTGCTGAGCGTGGTGGTGATCCCGTTGGAGAGGTCGGTAGCGACGCGTTCGAGATCGTCCACCAGCCCAGTGTGCCACGACGCGGGGGAGTCGTGGGCCGGTTTCGCTGCGACACTGAGCGGATGTTCTGGACTGAATCTGCTCGTGACGTCGTCGAAGTAGCCGGCCCCGATGCGGCCAGTTACCTGCAATCGCAGGTGTCCAACGACCTGCGCGGCGTAGCCGTCGGGGCGAGCGTGTGGGCGTTCCTGTTGCAGCCGACCGGCAAGATCGATGTGCTCGTGCGGATCTGGCGCAGGGCTGACGACGTGTTCGTGCTGGACACCGATGCCGGGTTCGGCGAGGTGATGATCGCTCGTCTCAACCGTTTCAAGATCCGGGTGAAGGCCGTGATCACCCCGCTTGATTGGCGCTGCATCTCGGTACGCCGCGCCGCGGCAGCCGGTGATGGTGCGGCCAGTGCCGACGATGCGGGCGCCGACGGACAGGTGGTGGCGTGGGGTGGTGGAGCAGATCTGCTCGGTCCCGACGTGGTTGCCCCGGCGGGCGTCGACCCGGGTTCCGCCGCCGACCTGCTCGCGGCGCGGATCGAGGCGGGGTGGCCCGCTCTCGGCGCTGAGATCGTGGTCGGTCAAACGATTCCCGGTGAGACCGGGATCACGGGTGCTGCGGTGAGTTTCACCAAGGGCTGCTACCCCGGCCAGGAACTCGTCGAGCGGATGGATAGCCGCGACGCATCGGCCCCGCGCCTCGTGCAGGTCGTCGACGTCGCCGTTGGAACCGCCGTCGGCGATCCGCTGCTGCGCAACGGCGCGGTAATCGGCACGGTCACCTCGGTCGCTGGCACCAGAGCCCTCGCGCTCGTCAAACGCTCCGCCCTCACGCCGGATCCCTGACTGCCGGATCCCTGACGCCCGGATCCCTGACTGCCGGATCCCTGACGCCCGGATGGCAGGAAGGGCGCAGGCTAGGTGCCGAGGCGGGCGCGGGTGGCGGCGAAGCGCGGGTCTGCGCGCAGGCCGGCAAACTCGGGTGCCTCGTCGAGCGACATCGCCAACGCGGCCACGGCAGGGTGGGCGATCGCGGCGGCCGGGATGGGCGTTTGCGCCGCGGCTTCGGTGTTGCTCGGAGCGCCAACCCGTGTGGCGGGTTGCATTGCTGGCTCCGGGCTGGTTGTTCCGGTGGCGGTGCGGGTTGCCGCAGCGATCCAGCCCAGCGCGGTGTCACGGTCGTCGAGGGCTGCTGCGGCGCGAGCGACGATGATCGCCACCGTGGTGTTCGGGCAGCGGTTGAAGCTCGCCGCCGCGTAGTGCGCCGCATCGACGAACTCGCTGAGCCGTAGCAGGATGGTCGCAAGCACTTGCTCGCTCTGCACACGCCCGGTCGGCAACGGTCGCGGTAGCAGAGCCACCAGCGCGACCAACTGTGCCGGTGGAGCGAGGTCGGGTGGCCACCAGTTGGGTACGCCGCTCTCGGCGAAATCGCTCTCGAGTACGTGTCGAGCCACGTCGGGGTGGCCCTGGCGGAGTTGTTGGCTGGCCCGGTACCACGGCGACGGGACCAGGCCCTCGGGAATCGCCGACACATCGCCGGTCTCCCACGCCGTGGCCTCCCCGTTCGCAGCCTGGGTGCGCATCGACGACTGCCAGGTGGCGCGGGCATCGAGGCGGGCCGAGTTCCGGGCCGGGCTGCGCGGCGGGCGACGGAGATCGGAGTCTCCCGCGGCGTCGACCCGGTCGCCGAACAACATTTGCAACTGCACCAGGAGCGGGAAGATCACCACGAAGGCGAAACCTTCGAAACGCGGATGGGTGAACAAGAAGATGCCGCCGGCGCCGGTGAGGAGCACGCTGAACCACAGCATCAGTCGTTTGGCGTTGGTCGGGGCGATAGCGCCGAGCCCAGCGAGCACGATGTGGCCGCCGTCGAGGGGGAGCACGGGAACCAGGTTGAACAAACCCATGATCGGACCGGTCCACCAGATGGCCAATGCGGCGGCGTTGCTCGTGAACGAATCGGGGTCGATCGGGTTCACCCCGATCAGCATCAGTGCGGTGATGCCGACACCGATTTGTACGGCAGGACCGGCCACCGAGATTCCGGCCAGCTCCCAGGCGCTGAGGCGGCGTACCGGCGTGAACGATGCGTAGCCGGCGAGGAAGTCGAGCGAGATCTCGGCCTCGGCACCGGTGGCCCGGGCGGCGAAGGCATGGCCGAGCTCGTGCAACAGCGTGAGCACTGCGGCCGAACCGGCGATCCACACCCCGAGCTCGCCCCCGTTGACGGCGATGACGAGCACCATGAACATGATGAAGCCGGGCCGAATGTGGATCGGGAACCGGAACAGATGGAATGCCGGCTGACGTGCCATGGAAACCCTGAGCCTATGTCGAACAGAACGCGGAGTGGACGCAGTGACGTCGTAGACTCGTCCGCCGTGTCATACGTCTATTCGTTCTCCCACAAGCACAAGCGCCCGCCGATGGAATACAAGGATCTGCTCGGCGGAAAAGGTGCCAACCTCGCCGAGATGACGAGCGTGCTGCAGCTGCCCGTTCCGCCCGGATTCACCATCTCCACCGATGCCTGCCGTGACTACATGCACGGTGGTTGGCCCGCCGGCCTTGATGACGAGATCGTCGCCCAGGTCGCCAAGCTTGAAAAGGCGATGGGTCGCAGACTGGGCGATCCGCGCGATCCGCTGCTGGTCAGTGTGCGCTCCGGCGCCAAGTTCTCGATGCCGGGAATGATGGACACGGTGCTCAACCTCGGGCTCAACGACCTCAGCGTCGCCGGTCTCGCCGGGGCCACGGGCAATGAACGATTCGCGTACGACTCATATCGCCGCTTCATCGCCATGTACGGCCGGATCGTGCTCGGTGTCGACGGTGCCGTGTTCGAGCACCCGTTGGAAAAGGCGAAGGCAAAGGCGAAGGTCGCCACTGATGCCGAGCTGACCCCGGCCGTGTTGAAGAAGCTGTGCGAGCAGTACCTCGCCGCTGTGGCCAAGGCAACGGGCAAGCCGTTCCCGCAAGATCCGATGGGGCAGTTGCGCGGTGCAGTCGAGGCCGTGTTCAAGAGCTGGAACGGTGCCCGGGCGATTGCCTACCGTGTGCGTGAAAAGATCGGCCACGACCTCGGCACTGCCGTGAACGTGCAGGCGATGGTGTTCGGCAACCGCGACCAGAACTCGGGCACCGGTGTGGGGTTCACCCGCAACGCGGCGACTGGCGAAAACCTTCCGTACGGCGACTTCTTGATCAACGCGCAGGGCGAGGATGTGGTGGCCGGTATTCGCAACACCGACGACCTCGACAAGCTGGGCGAGTACTTCCCGGCGCTCAAGATCGAGCTGTTCCAGATCTTCCAGCGCCTCGAAGCGCACTACCGCGACATGTGCGATACCGAGTTCACCATCGAGCAGGGCAAGTTGTGGATGCTGCAGACCCGCGTTGGCAAGCGCACCGGCGCGGCAGCGTTGCGGATGGCTGTCGACATGACCAAGGGCACCAAGGGCCCGGGTCGCACGTCGTGGAAGATCAGTCGCGAGGAAGCGCTGATGCGCGTTGCCGCCGAACACCTCGACCAGGTGCTGCACCCGCAGTTCGCCGGGAAGGGCACCGTCATCGCCACCGGCCTCGCCGCTTCACCGGGTGCTGCGGTCGGCAAGGTGTACTTCACTGCCGACGACGCCGTCGATGCCGACGATCGTGGCGAGCCGGTGATCCTGGTGCGGAACGAGACCAGCCCGGAAGATGTGCACGGGATGATGGTCAGCCAGGGCATCCTCACCGCGCGCGGCGGGCTTGTGAGCCACGCCGCCGTGGTTGCTCGCGGCTGGGGCACGCCGGCAGTCGTTGGTGCCGAATCGGTCAAGATCGACGGGAAGTCGTTTGTGGTCGGTGGCCACACGATCAGAGAGGGCGATGTGATCAGCCTCGATGGCACCACCGGCGAGGTCATCCTCGGCGAGATGAAGTTGGAGGCCGCCGAGCCGCCGGCGGAGTTCCACACCATCCTCAAGTGGGCCGACGTGGTGCGCAAGGGCCACCTGGCCGTGCGGGCCAACGCCGACACCGGCGAAGACGCCACCAACGCACGCAATCTCGGCGCCGAAGGAATCGGGCTGTGCCGTACCGAGCACATGTTCCTCGCCCCCGACCGGCTGCCGGTGGTTCGTGAAATGATCCTGGCCAACACCGCCAAGGCCGAGGCTGCCGCGCTGGAGAACCTGCGCAAGGTACAACAGGCCGACTTCGAAGAGATCCTCGAGGCGATGGACGGCTTGCCGGTGACCATCCGCCTGCTCGATCCCCCGCTGCACGAGTTCTTGCCGTCCGTACAAGAGCTCAAGATCAAACAGGCCACCGAGGGCCTGAGCGTGCGCGAGAAGGCCGAGCTGGCTGCCGCCGAGGAGTGGGCCGAGCACAACCCGATGATCGGAACCCGTGGGGTGCGCCTCGGTGTGGTCAAGCCTGGCCTGTACGCGATGCAGGTGAAGGCGCTCATGGCCGCAGCCGCAGCGCTGCGGGCCAAGGGCAAGAACCCGATCGTCGAAGTGATGATTCCGCTCACCGTCACCCGCGAAGAACTCGCGCTTGCCCGCGGCTGGGTGCAGGCCGAAATCGATGCTGCGGTCAAGGGTCTGAAGCGCAAGCCCAAGGTCACCATCGGCACGATGATCGAAACGCCGCGTGCCGCGTTGCGGGCCGACGAGATTGCCGAAGAGGCTGATTTCTTCAGCTTCGGTACCAACGACCTCACCCAGATGACGTTCGGCTTCAGCCGTGACGATGTCGAGAGCCGGATGATGCCGGCCTATCTCGAGCAGGGCCTGCTCAAGCGCAACCCGTTCGAGACGATCGACGTCGGTGGGGTGGGCGAACTGGTCAAGCTCGGCGCCCAGCGCGGCCGCGCCGCCAAGCCGGGCCTCAAGCTCGGCGTGTGCGGTGAGCACGGCGGTGACCCCGAGAGCATCGCGTTGTTCTACGAGGCGGGGCTCGACTATGTGAGCTGCAGCCCGTTCCGGGTGCCGATCGCACGGCTCGCCGCAGCGCAGTCCGTCATCGCCGCCCGCGGTGACGGCGCGAAGACCGAAACCAAGTAACCCACCGCCGGTACGCGGCGCCGAACTGGAGGAAACAGATGGACGTTCAAATGCGTCAGGGTCCCGCGTACGGTGTCGCGCGCCTCAGCCTCGCCCCCAACGAACCGGTCCGCGTCGAAAGCGGGGCGATGATGACGATGTCGACCGGCGTGATGCTGCAGGCCAAGGCCGAGGGCGGGATCATGAAGTCGCTCAAGCGCGCTGCCCTCGGCGGCGAGAGCTTCTTCATCAGCACCTACACCGCTCCTGCCCAGGGTGGCTTCGTCGATGTCGCCGCACGCCTACCCGGCGACGTGACGATGTTCGAGGTGGTGCCCGGCAAAGCGCTGTTCATCCAGAAGGGGTCGTGGTTGGCCAACGAGGTGAACGTCACGATGGATGCCAAGTGGGGTGGTTTCAGCAACATGTTCGGTGGCGAGGGCGGCTTCATCATCCGCGCCGAGGGGCAGGGCAAGGTTGTGTTCGCGTGCTACGGAGCGCTCGAGGTGTGGAACCTGGAGCCGGGTCAGGGCATCACCGTCGACACCGGCCACATGGTCGCATACGAAGAATCGGTGAAGATGACGATGCGTCGCGCCAGCGGGAGTGGGCTGGTGCAGAGCTTCAAGAGTGGTGAGGGCCTCGTGTTCGACTTCGCGGGCCCGGGACGAGTGTGGACCCAGACCCGCAACCCGACTGAGTTTCTCGGGTGGATTCAGAGCTTCGTCGGTACCGGCAACTCGGGTGTGTCCGGTGGCCTAGGCGGGCTGATGGGGCGCGACTGATGCTCGCCGAATCTGCCGCAAGCGACAACTTCGTCAAACTCGATGTCGCACCGTGGGTGTGGCTCGCCACCATTGCCGCGATCTTGCTTTTGTTGCTGTTCGACATCCTCGTCCTACACCGCAAACCCGAGGTGCCCAAGGTTCGACGGGCGGTGATCGAGACGGTGTGCTGGTCGCTCGTCGGGGTGACGTTCGGCCTGGTCGTCCTCGGCGGGTACGGCTCAGCGGCCGGCAGTGAGTGGTTCGCCGGCTGGATGATCGAGTACAGCCTGTCGATCGACAACGTGTTCGTCTGGGCGCTGATCCTCACCAAGTTCCGCATCCCGGGGGAGTACCAACACCGGGTGCTGTTCTGGGGCGTGTTCGGAGCGCTTGTGCTGCGCGCTGCGTTCGTGTTTGCCGGGGTCGCGCTCGTCGAGCGGTTCGAGGTGACGCTGTTCATCTTCGGTGGGTTCTTGCTGTACACCTCGGCGAAGCTGTTGATCAGCGGTGGCGAGGAGTCCGATCCAACGCAGGGCCGCTTCTATCGCGCGATCACCCGCTTCATCCCGACATCGGGTGAATTCGACGGGCAGAAGTTGTTCACGATGATCAACGCGAAGCGTGTGGCCACGCCGTTGTTCGCGGTGCTGTTGTTGGTGGAGGCCACCGACGTGCTGTTCGCGGTCGATTCGGTGCCGGCAGTTTTGGCGGTCAGCAACGAACAGTTCATCGTGTTCACGTCGAACGCCTTCGCGATCATGGGACTTCGGTCGCTGTACTTCTTGCTGGCCGATATGCACGCGCGCTTCAGTGCGCTGCAACAGGGTCTAGCCGTGATCCTCGCGTTCGTCGGCATCAAGATGATCATCAGTCGCTGGTACCACATCGACACTGCGGTCTCGTTGCTGTTCATCGCTCTTGTGCTCGCTGCCTCCGTCGCGTTCTCGTTGAACCGAGTTCGCAACGAGACCACGATCGGTATCGAATCGCTTTCCGACGTACATCCCGAGCCTGGAGTCGGGCCCGAAGCCGAGAACTTGCAACCGGTACACGAGCGCTGATCACGGTCGAGGCCCCCCGAGCCCTTTCGTCGGGCCGGGGTAACCTCGCTCACATGGCGATCGTCGAGGAGGATCTGGAGCGGCTGCGTTCAACGGTGTCGATTGCCGATGTCATCCAGCAGTACGTGGGGCTGAAGCGGGTGGGGCGGAACTGGATCGGGCTGTGCCCGTTTCACGGTGAGCGCACCCCGTCGTTCAACGTTCGTGAAGAGACCGGCCGCTACCGCTGCTTCGGCTGTGGTGCCTCCGGCGACGTGTTCAAGTTCGTACAGGAGATCGACCACGTCGATTTCGTGACCGCGGTCGAGCAACTCGCGGCCAAGGTGGGGATCCAGTTGCGCTACACCACCGGCGGTGAGGGCCGCGAGCGGCAACGGCGCACCCAGTTGGTCGAGTCGATGAGGCGTGCGGTCGACTGGTACCACGAGCGGCTGCTCACCTCGGCCGACGCGCGTGAGGCGCGGGATTACTTGCGCCGGCGAGGTTTGGCCGGCGAGGTGGCACGCAACTTCAAGCTGGGATGGGCGCCAGACCTGTGGGACTCGCTGAGCCGTGGTCTCGGCTCGGGAGCCGATGTGCTGCACGACACCGGCTTGGCGTTCACCAACAAGGCGGGTCGGCTGCAGGACTCGTTCCGGGGGCGGGTGATGTTCCCGATCTATACCGAGAATGGTGATCCGGTGGCCTTCGGCGGGCGGATCCTTCCGGGTTCTACGGACCCGGCCAAGTACAAGAACTCGTCGGAAACCGCGATCTACGCAAAGTCGAAGACGCTGTACGGCCTGAACTGGGCCAAGGCTGACATCGTTGCCATGGATCAGGTGATCGTGTGCGAGGGCTACACCGACGTGATCGGCTTTCATCGTGCCGGGGTTCGTCGCGCGGTCGCCACCTGTGGCACCGCGCTCACGGAGGAACACGTCCGGATGATGAAGCGTTTCGCCAGCAAGGTGGTACTCGCATTCGACGCTGACGCGGCGGGACAGGGGGCTGCGGCGCGGTTCTACGAATGGGAGCAGAAGTACCAGGTGCAGGTGAACGTGGCCAGGTTCCCTGACGGCCAGGACCCGGGTGAGTTGAGCGTGCGCGACCCCGACGCGTTGCGTGCTGCGATCGACGACGCCGTTCCGTTCCTGGGGTTTCGGTTGCAGCGGGTTTTGTCCGGTGGCACGTTGCGGTCGCCGGAGGAGAAGGCGCGCATGGCCCAGCAGGCGATGAGCGTCGTGAACGAGCACCCCAGCGTGGACGTGCGCAAGCTGTACGCGGGCCAGGTCGCCACCCACGTCGGTCTGCCGGTGAACGATCTGGTTTCGGTGGCCGCCAAGGGTGGGCGGGCGTACGTGCGGGTGGCCCCTGCGCGTCATGTCGGGTTGTCGGAGAACGCCGAGTTCGTGTCAGTCACCATGTTGTTGCAGCGCTGGGACGATGTCGCCTTGTGGCTGATCGAGGCGTTGTTCGCCGACGATGTTGCCCGCCGAGCGTTCTTGGCACTGGCAAACAGCAACGGGTCGCTCAACAATGCGCTCGAACTCGCCGACCCGGAGGCTCGCGAGATGTTGGAGCGTGCGGCCGTCGCCGACTTCGATGCCGAGCCGTTCGTCGAGGCGTGCAACCTGATCGCAGCAGCGGTGCGGCGCGAACTCGGGCGTCGAGTCCACGTGATTGATCCTGACGAAATTCGTGCCGACAGCGAGGCTCGGCGCTCGCTCGAACTGCTGGAGTCGGCCGATACATCCAAGGACGCAGCGGGCATTTTGCTAGGGTGGCTCGAGCGGCGCAACGAGGAGCGTGAGTGACCAACGGTGGATCTGAAGCGCTGAACGAACCGGCACCATTCACCGGAGTCGATTCGGACGAGTGGACCGACCTCATCGAGCGCGGTCGCACGCGAGGGGTGCTTCATGCCGAGGAGATCACCCATGTGTTGCGCAAGGTCGAGCTCAGCGGCGATGTGCTCGCCGCAGTGCAGGTCGAGTTTGCCTCGCAACGGATCACCATCGACGAAACGATCGATGAGGTCGGTGACGACACGCCGCCCGAGGGCGTCACGCTCGTAACGGATGCGGTTCCAGGTGCGGCCGCCGATGCGGCCGATGACATTGCTGCTGCGGGGTTGGTCGCGCAACGCCGGCGGCGACGGACATCGAATGCTCCAGTCGGGGATGGGTCGAACTCGTCTGATCCGGTGCGGATGTATCTCAAAGAGATCGGCCGTGTCGAGCTACTCAGCATCGACGAGGAGCGACGCCTGGCGCAGGCGATCGACGAAGGCAATCGCGCCGCGGCGGCGCTCGATCAGGCGGACATCGGTATCGAAGAGCGTCGTCAAATGATCCGTGTTGTTCAAGCTGGACAGAGCGCGAAGAGTGAACTGATCCAGGCCAACCTGCGGCTCGTGGTCAGCATCGCCAAGCGGTACACGCTGCGCGGGATGCAGTTCCTCGACCTGATTCAGGAGGGCAACCTCGGGCTGATGCGGGCCGTCGACAAGTTCGATCACACGAAGGGCTTCAAGTTCTCGACGTATGCGACGTGGTGGATTCGCCAGGCGATCACCCGCTCGATAGCCGATCAGGCCCGCACCATCCGTATCCCGGTGCACATGGTCGAGAGCATGAACCGGGTGATGCGGATGCAGCGCCAAATGCACCAGGAGCTTGAACGAGAGCCGACGCTGGAGGAGCTCAGCGACAAGGTCGGGCTACATCCCGATCGGGTGCGCGAGATCCAGCGGATCGCGCAGGACCCGTTGTCGCTCGATTCCCCCCTCGGCGAGGAGGATGATTCCAGCCTGGCCGATTTCATCCCCGACCTCAGTGCCGATACCCCGGCCGACATGGCGACCAAGAAGATGCTGGTGCAAGCGGTGGAGGAGGCGCTCGGCGAATTGAGCGAACGCGAACAGGAGATCGTGCGGATGCGCTTCGGGCTCGACGATGGCCAGTCGAAAACGCTCGAAGATGTCGGCCGCGAGTTCGGTGTGACGCGTGAGCGGATCCGTCAGATCGAGGCCAAGACCCTGGCCAAGCTGCGTCACCCGCTGCGCAGCCAGAAGCTGAAAGAGTTCCTCGAGACCGAGTGAGGTTCGTCACGGCTCGGGGAATTTGTGGGTGCGTCGGGGGAGCGGAGCCACTATCATTTTGGTGCTTTCCGAGGTAGCTCAGTTGGCAGAGCAGCTGACTGTTAATCAGCGGGTCGCAGGTTCGAGCCCTGCTCTCGGAGCAAGATGTGAGCGGCCCGCCTCGTGCGGGCCGTTCGCATACCCGCACGC
>JAYURF010000452.1:0-3725 GCA_043756365.1 Acidimicrobiales bacterium | reverse complement strand
TTGTCGACGCCGTGGGCGCGATCGGCACATCCGTAGGCGCGTGAAAAGATCTCGGCTCCCCCGGCATCAACCCTGACGACACCAGAGAAGTCGGTCGTCGTGGCAAGGCCGTCGATCTGTTCGATGATCTCATCCATTTCCGAACAGTAGGCCTGGACCCCAAGTCCGGGCCGCCGAATTTCGCCGCCGAGTTCCGCCGCTGAGATGCGGCGCACGAGCACAAGTAGGGTTCGCTCATGGCTGCTCGATTCACGTACTCGCGCTGGGATGGCACGCAGAAGGGGTTCGACTTCGATGCCGACGCCTTGTTCGATCAGCTGAACGACGACCTCCTCTATCACGGCGACATCAACAGCGCCCTGCGGCGGCTGATGCAGCAGGGCATGACCGACCCCAACGGCGAACGGATGCAGGGCCTGCGCGAGTTGATCGACAAGCTGCGCCAGGAACGCGAGGCTCGCCTTGATCGCTTCGATCTCGGTGGCGTGTACGACGAGATCGCCGACGAGTTGAACGACATCGTCGACGAGGAGCGCCACGCGATCGATAACGCCACCCGCAACGCAGAAAACAGCGGCGACGAGCGTCGCACCGAGGCGGCCCGAAACGCGGCGATGGACCGCAACTTCCGGCTCGACATGCTGCCCAACGACCTCGCCGGCAAGGTTCGCGAACTCGGCGCATACGACTTCGAATCGGCCGAGGCGGCGCGCCGCTTCGAGCAGCTGATGGACAAGCTGCGCGAGCAGCTGATGCAGCAGATGGTCGATCAGATGAGCGGCGCGATGCAGAACATGACCCCGCAGGACATGCAGCGGATGAAGGACATGCTCGCCGGCCTCAACGAGATGCTCGAGCGCCGCGAGCGCGGTGAAGACCCGCAGTTCGAGCAGTTCATGGAGAACTTCGGCGACTTCTTCCCCGAGAACCCGCAGACCCTCGACGAGCTGTTGCAGCTGATGGCCCAGCGGATGGCAGCGATGCAGGCGATGATGAACTCGATGACGCCCGAGCAGCGGGCCCAAATGCAACAGCTCAGCGACCAACTGCTGGAGGACATGGACCTGCGCTGGCAGATGGACCAACTCGGGCAGAACCTCCGCTCGATGTTTCCGCAGATGGGCTGGAACCAGAGCTACGACTTCGAGGGCCAGGACCCGATGGGGATGGGCCAGGCGATGCAGACGATGCAAGAGCTCGGCGATCTCGACCAGCTCGAGAACCTGTTGCGTAACGCCACCAACCCGGGGGCACTGGCCGAAGCAGACATGGACCGCGTCCGCGAGTTGATGGGCGACGATGCAGCCCGGTCACTCGAACGGCTTGCTGAGCTGACCAAGATGTTGAAAGACGCCGGCCTGATCGAACAGAAGGAAGGTCGGCTGGAGTTGACCCCGAAGGGGTTGCGCAAGATCGGTTCGAACGCGCTGCGCGACCTGTTCGACAAGTTGGCCAAGGACAAGATGGGCCAGCATCAGATGGACCGCATCGGTCAGGGCCACGAGCGCACCTACGAGACCAAGCAGTACGAGTACGGCGATCCGTTCAACCTCGATCTGCACCGCACCATCCGCAATGCCGTTCGCCGTAACGCCGGTAACCCCGAGCGCAGCGGCACCCCGGTTCAGCTCTCGCCGGAAGACTTCGAAGTCGAGCTGACCGAGCACACCACCCGGTCGTCGACGGTGCTGATGCTCGACCTGTCCCTCAGCATGCCGATGCGGGACAACTTCTTGCCGGCCAAGAAGGTGACGATGGCGCTGCACTCGCTGATCACCTCGCAGTTCCCGCGCGACTACATGGGCATCGTCGGTTTCAGTGAGACCGCCCGCATCCTCACCGCAGCCCAGCTCCCTGAGGTGAGTTGGGACTTCGTGTACGGCACCAACATGCAGCACGGCTTCGTGCTCGCCCGGCAGCTACTGGCCAAGCAGACCGGCACGAAGCAGATCATCATGATCACCGACGGCGAACCGACGGCGCATGTCACCGCGCGCGGCGATGTGTTCTTCAACTACCCGCCGGTGCGCGAAACGGTGGAAGCTACGCTGCGCGAAGTGGTTCGCTGCACCCGCGACAACATCCGCATCAACACGTTCATGCTTGATGCCGATTCGTCGCTGACATCGTTCATCGAAAAGCTCACGTCGATCAACCGTGGCCGGGCGTTCTTCACAACCCCCGAGACGCTCGGCGACTACGTGCTGGTCGACTTCATCGAAGGTAAGAAGCAACTCGCTCGTGGCCGCAACACCAGAGGTGCCCGCCGCGCCGGATGATCCGCTGGGCGGAACTCGCGGTCACGGTCGCGGAAGGTCAGCGGCGGCGGTACTGAATTCGGGCTGAGCGAGGATTGCGCCAACCGGGAGAGTACGAATCCGCCCCCACGCGGCCCGGTGACAGGCGTCGCTGCCAGTGACTGCGGTGAGGAACGGCTCGCGGCCGATGCTCAGCAGCAGGCCGGCGCGGCCGGCGGTGACGGTAGCGGTACGGGGGACATCGCTGAGCAAGGCAATCTCACCGAAGCTGCCGCCGCGTTCGATCGTGGCGACACGAACGCCGCAGATGGTGACATCGAAACTTCCGTCAGCGACCGCGTAGAACCGATCGCCGACATCGCCCTCGGCGACCACAACCTGGCCCGCCGCAACGGTGACCTCGTCTGCGCCGCGGGCGATGGATTCCAACTCCAACGACGGCAGCGGGGCGAACAACGGCATCGACCGCAACAGGTTGATCGCCACAATCGGAATGTCTGCGGAATCGTCGGCTACTCGCAACGAGCTCCACGTGATCAACAACAGCACGGCAAAAAACACCGCAACCCCCGCGAACGCGGCATCGGCGCCCCCCGCTCCGATGAGCACCTTGGCCACGATCGATCCGAGCAGCATCCCGACACCGGTGAACATTTCGAGCACCGCGAACAGTGAGCCGAGCGCCTCCGGAGGCGACGACCGTTGCAGGAGGCTCCGGCTGGTGAGGTTGAGCAGCGATCGACTGAATCCGAGGATGGGTAACCCGATGAGGGCGACGTACAGCGACGGCAGCGCACCGAGCGCGATCGAAACGACGGATATCGCCGCGCAGGCGCCAACCATCAGCGGTGCCAGCCTGGCCCGGCGGCTGAACGTTGTGGCGGTGAGCGCGCACACAACCGCGCCGACCCCGACCGATGTCGCCAGCAATCCCGTACCCGATGGCCCGAGGGCCAGCACGTCGTTGGCCAGAACCACCAATATGAGTTCCAACGCCCCGACGAGGATGTGCTGGCCGCTGGCGAGGGCGAGCACGCCGGTTGCACCGGGGCGTCGACTCAAGGCAGCCACGCTGTGCCACGCCAGTCGGGCTGCGCCCAACGGGGCCTGCGTGCGCTGTGGCCGTGGGACGTCTCGGTCCTTCAGCGCATCCCGGAGCGTCACAACCGCGCTGAACAACGTAAGTGCCGCGCAGCCAGCGAGGACCAGCGCGGGTCCGGAGACGGCCAAGGCCACGGTAGCCAGGAGCGGACCCACGAACACGCTGGTGTTGTCGCAGTACGCGGCGAGCACGTTGAGGGCCGCGAGCTCGCGTGTCGAGCGCGCCATCGACGGTGCCAACACCGCGCATGCCGGACGCAGCAGGGTCGTGGCGGCGACGGCGACGAGTGCTCCAGCCACGACCACGGCGACCGACGCCCCGACGCTGGCGGAGATCGCCGAGAACGCGAGGCCGCCGGTCTGCAC
>JAYURF010000451.1:0-3738 GCA_043756365.1 Acidimicrobiales bacterium | reverse complement strand
CGAAGCCGATCGACGCGCCGATGACCACCACGGCCACGATCACCCAGGCGGTGATCACGGCCAACGGGCGGCGTGCGGCGAACCGACCCAGTCGATACAAGGCATGCGACATTGATGTTCCTCCTCGAGGTGGCGATCCCACATGAATCGTCCTAGGCACAGGCTGCGACCGATGCATTCCGGGCGAAGCAATGAATGCATCATGACAACATCGCTCAACAGCAACATCGGTCGATAGGCCGAATCTCGGCTGACCTTTCGGCCGAGAGCCAATCATACTTTTGGCCGATCCGGCGCCGTCGAGTGGTCTCTATGATGAGGCGATGGTGAACGCCGCGCTCCGACAGTTGGTCGCCGAGCCGCGAGTTCCGAACCCGCCGAAGCGGGTGTGGCGCGACTGGGTGCTCGTGAGCGTGCTGGTGCCGGCGGCGATCCTCGAAGTGATCCTGCGCACGGATCTCGGGTGGCCGCCGGTCGCGTTTGTTCTCGGTGCGGCACCGATGGTCACGTTGTTCTGGCGACGCACGCACCCGTTGGCCGTGGTCGCAGTCGTCTTCGGCGCGCACGCGGCCAGCGAGGCCGTAACGCTGGTCGGGGCCGAACACTCGGCGATGCTGTACAGCTCGGCGTGGCTCATCCTGTTGCCCTATTCGCTGTTTCGTTGGGGCGCCGGCCGTGAATGCGCGATTGGCCTGGCGATCATGCTGGTCGGTCACATTCCCAACGGGACCGACACGGTCCGCAACATCGGCGAGGCGATCGCCGCAGCCATCTTCTTTTTGTTCCCGGCGACGCTCGGGGCGGCCATGCGCTACCGGACCAGCTACCGACTGCGCGAGACGGATCAGATCAAGCTGCTCGAGCGGGAACAGTTGGCACGCGAACTGCACGACACCATCGCCCACCACGTCTCGGCAATCATCATTCAGGCCCAGGCCGGGCGCACCGTTGCCGCGACCGACCCAGCCGCAGCGCTGAACGCACTCGGGGTCATCGAAGCAGAGGCCTCGCGAACGCTCACCGAGATGCGGATCATGGTCGGCGCGCTCCGCCAAGGTGAGGACCCCGACCTCAGCCCGCAACGCAGCGTCGGCGACATCGAGCAACTGGCCGACCGCGCCGGGGGTTCACCACACGTCGACGTCCAACTATTGGGAGGCCTCGACGACCTCCGACCATCGGTCGGGGCTGCGATCTATCGGCTCGCCCAGGAGTCGATCACGAACGCGGTGCGACACGCCCGTCACGCGACCCGTATCAACGTGTCGGTGGCCGGCGACGACCAGTGCGTTCGGCTCATCGTCCGTGACGACGGCGACCCGACACCGAACGGCGCGAGCTCGGCGGGCTACGGGCTGATTGGCATGACCGAGCGTGCCAAGCTGCTCGGCGGCACCCTCGAAGCCGGTCCGAGCCCCGACCGCGGATGGACCATCACCGCCGTCCTGCCGCGCAACGGTGCCTCGACATGACGATCCGGGTGCTCGTCGCCGATGATCAACACCTGGTCCGCACCGGGTTGACGATGATCCTCAACGCCCAGCCGGGCATCGAGGTGATCGGTGAGGCCACCAACGGGCGCGACGCGGTCGCTCTCGCTCGCCAACTGCGCCCGGACGTGTGCCTGTTCGACATCCGCATGCCCGAGATGGATGGCATCGAGGCCACCCGCCAGCTCGCCGGACCGGACGTCGCCGATCCGATTGCCATCGTCATCATCACCACCTTCGACCTCGACGAGTACGTGATCGGTGCGCTCAAGGCGGGCGCCCGCGGTTTCCTCCTGAAAGACGCCGGGCCGGCGCTCTTGGTCCAGGCCATCCAAGCTGCCGCCGATGGTGACGCGCTGATCGCTCCGAGCGTGACCGGTCGGCTGCTCGCCACCTTCTCCGACAAGCACGCGCGGACCCCGCCCGCCGAGCCGATCGATCCGCTGACTGAACGCGAGGAGGAGGTGCTGGTCACCGTGGCGAGGGGTCGCACGAATGCCGAGATCGCCTCCGAACTGCACATCAGCCTCAGCACCGCGAAGACACACCTTGCCAGCTTGATGACCAAGCTCGGTGCCCGCAACCGCGTCGAGATCGCGATGTGGGCCTACGAGGCGGGCCGGATCAAGAACTGACAGTCACGCCACGCTCCTCGAGCAGTGTGTTCATCGAATCGATCTCGACGGACTGTGGTTCAACCACGGCTTCCGCGGCGCGCAGCACCTCGGGCCGGTCGGTCAGGTCGACGACCGTTGCGTCACGACGGTTCGCCGACCCCGTTCGAGCAGGGCGCGCCGGGCTCGGGAGACTGTGCGCCGAGCTGGTAGGTCTGGATGAACACGGCGATTCCGGGATCGGTCGCAGAGTCGAACTCCTGCTGGACGCCCCACGCGCTGGTGACGATCGGAGCGGGAAGCCCCTCGAACGGCGACACCAGGACATGTGTCTGATTCGCCGCGTAGCCGGCCAGCGTGTCGACCTCGACAGGATCGAGCGGCGCGTCGTAGGTGATCCACACGGCGCCGTGTTCGAGCGCGTGCACCGCTGGCTCGTTGGCCAGCGGTTCGGTGTACACGCCGCAGTTTTGCCACTCCCGGCTGTGATTGCCGCCGACGGGTGGGGTCTGCGGGTACTCGACCGGCCCGTCGACATGGTTGCCGGATTCGATCTCGAACGTGGTGCCGGGCAGTTCGCCGACGTCCGACCCGACGTCCGACCCGGCGGTCGGGGAAACGTCGCTGTTCACCGCATCGGGGCCTGCGTTGTCGCTCGCGCAGGCCGTGGCGGCGATGAACAGACAGCCCGTCATGACGGTGCAGCAGCGGCGGCGAATGGAGGTGATCATGTTGGTACCTGTTCGTTGGGATTGACGGCGTGTGGCCGGGTTGGGCGCACGGCCAGGGGGATGAGGAACGCCGCGAATCGCGCTCCGCCGAGGAGGGCGAGCACGAGCCCGCTCGCCATCATCGCCAACGTCGGATCATCGGTGCGTCGCCTGACGTGAATCCACAACCTGGCCGCAATCGCGACGGCGGCCAACGGAGGGAGTAGGACGGGAAGGCGACTGGACAAGCTGGCGGGCGATGCAACAACGTACCCGAGCGTGTCGGCCGCGTAGGTGGCAGCCCCGAGCGATGCGATCAATGCGGCCCCCGGCCGCCACTAGCGACTGAACAGCACCGCTGCTGCCGCGAGCACAACGAGGCCGGCGACGGCGTACCACCATCCAGCCGGTGGCGGCGGCACCCAGGCGAGCTCGCCTCTGATGCTGTCCCGCCGCCCGTCGATCTCGATCGGGATCTCCCACCGCTCGCCGGTCCGGGCCTGGGTCGGGTGGCGTGGAGCGGCCGGTTGTCGACTTTCACACCGCCACCGTGGATTTCTCGACAACCCGGGTGATGCCGACAGCGGGCTGATGCCGCCGACGGCTGACCGCGGGTCGAGCCCGGTGCGGGTGATGTGGAGCAGCCGGTTGTCGACTTTCACACCGCCACCGTGGGTTTCTCGACGACCGGGCGCTCCACCGGGGTGGTGCCGACAGCGGGCCGCGCTGGCTCCTACTCGCCCGCCGCATAATATATGAATGTGTGTTCAGATGATATGCTAATGGCCATGTCTGTGGTCGGTGCTGCAACGTCGGTTTTTCGTGTCGAGGAACTGGACTGCGCGACCGAGGAGCACGAGCTGCGCGAAGTCCTCGGTCGGTTTCCCGAAGTCTCAGGCCTGCAGTTTGATCTGGTCGGTCGGC
>JAYURF010000450.1:0-3742 GCA_043756365.1 Acidimicrobiales bacterium | reverse complement strand
CGACCAACCGGGCGATCGACGACCGCAGCGCCCGGGTTACGTTCAGGCGAGCGCGCTCGGCTGCCGACGCGGCCCGTCGATCTCGGCCCCCGAGTCCGAACGCCTGAGCGAGTTGAGTGACGAACTGGTCGAGTTCGGCTTGCATCGCCTCGGCAGCCTCATGTCGTCCCGCTTCGAGTGCGTCGTCGATGTCGGCCCGCAACGACTCGATCTGGCACCGGTACGCCGACCGCGCCGAGGCATCGAGCACCGGGCCGGCGTCGCCGATCAGCCGCCGATTCGGTCCGCCGCTGGGCGCGAGGCCCTCGACGTGGTCGACAAGATCGAGGGCGTGACGCTCGGTACCCTGGTGGATGATCAATTCGGCGAGGTAGCGGAGACCCTTCGTGTCGTGGAGCCGGACGCTGCTGCCGGCACACGACACAACCCACCACTTCCCCTCGATCGACAACTCGGCGGTGTGCACCCCATGCGTCGGTGTTCCCACGCGTTGACACAGCCGATCGAGCAGCGCTGCATCGGTTGGCGCGAGCACGACATCGACCGTTGCCAAGATCGAAGCGGCTGCTCGTGCATCGATCGCTGCCGCTGGCGAATCGCCGAGGGCGTCACGTAGCCGCGCCAGGTCGACCAACAGCGAAGCCCTCGTGCACGGCATGAGCCGGGAGTCGAACCGGTCGACGGCGCGCTCCAACACCACGACAGCGGCGCCGTAATGGTCGGCTGCGGCGAGTAGCCGGGCATGGGCGGCCGCCGCGCGCGCCTCGATCGAGGCGATGCCGACCTCGCCGCTTCGGGTGATCAACTCATCACACGCGCTGTGCGCCGCGTCCAAGTCGCCGAGCCCCAACTCCGCGTCGACGACCACGGCAAGCAGTTCGATCGAACGCAACCGGTCATCTCCGATGACCCGCAAACCGCGCCGTGCCATGGCTCGCGCCAATTCGTGGTCTCCGCGTGCCAGCTGCAGGCGTGCTGCGGGAAGCAGGGCTTGCAGCGATTGGTCCTTGCCGACCAGCAACGCCTCGGCCTCGGCCAGGCGGCCCTGGCGGATGCGCAGGTCGGCTAGGGCGATCTCCGGATGCCAGCTACGCGTGTTCATCGCCGCCTCAAATGCGCCCTTGGCCGTGATCAGCAGGGCTTCCGCCTCGCCCCATCGTCCGAGCTCCATCAGCAGCGTCGCCTGCACGCTGTCGCAGTGGCTCGACAGGAAGATCGGCGCGCCGCGCCCGGGCCCGATCAGCCGGTGGCGGCGTAGCGGTTCGGCCCACGACCCGGCCCGAGCGAAGTCGGCCGCGTAGTAGCAGGCGGTGAAGAACGAACAGATCGACTTGCCGGTCGAGTCCGGGTCATCGGCTGGCCCGCACGCCAACGCCATCGCCTCGTCGAGCAGGCCCATGCCCTGGGCGACCCGACCGATCTGGACGTGGGCCAAACCGCCATCGGCGAGCGCCTTCGTCTCGAGGTTGACGTCGCCGAAGCGGCGCGCTCGATCAAGTGCCAGTTCCGCCGCGACCAGTAGCTCCGCCGGGTCGTCGACGTCGCAGCCCAACGCGGCCACCGCCGCCCAGCCCTGTTCCACGCACGCAGGCTCGGTTTCGACGAGTCGCCGGGCACGGGCGAACCACGCCCGGCTGACCGTCAAGTTGCCCATGGCGACAGCAAAGGTCTCGCCCAACCGGACGCAGGCCATCGCCGCCCGACACGGCTCGCCCGATGCGGTGAAGCCCCGCACGGCAGCCGACAGGTGGACGACCACCGCGTCGATGTCGCCGCATGCCCAAGCCGCCTCCGCCTGTTCCAAACCCCGAATCGCGTCGCCGGACCCTGACATGGTCCAAGCTTGGCAGACAGGCCGAACTCGACCGATCCGGGCACGTCCGCACGCGACTTCGATCGTTCGTGGTCGGTTTGCCGAGTCCTCGTGGTCGGTTTGCCGGACACATGTGGTCGGTCTGCCGAACGGTGAGATCCCAACAATGCTGATCGGCAGACTGCGCCCACCACGCCCTCGCTGCAGCGCATGCCGTAGCGAGCAACGACCGACGCCCCGATCCGGTGGCGGGTTCGTAGCCTGAGGCGGTGCCTGCGACCCCGACACCACCTCACCACATGATCCGACTGAGCCGACGCGAGTTGTTCGCCGGCACCGCCGGGCTGGCGGCAACGGCGGCGCTGTTCGCCGCGTGTGGCGGGTCCGACAGCACCAGCGTCAGCCCGGCAGCCCAACCGTTCACGGTGCTGCCGCGGTTCCCCAATGGGCCACGGATGACGCCCGGCAAGGTTCGTCTGGCATGGTCGATCGCCGGCGACGACGCGGCGACGATGACCACCGGGCCCGAGGTATTGACCGGGACGATCGTCGACGGTGACGGCGCGACGGTCGCCAAGGTGTCGGCGCCGCGACGCGGGACCGGGCTGAGCGTTCCCTACTGGAGCGTCACCGCCGACCTCCCCTCAGCTGGTCTGTACGAACTGCTACTCGACGGGTCAACCGGATCCCAGGCGTTCATGCTCCACCAGCCGTCGGAGATCTCGATCCCCACCGTCGGCTCGCCGCTGCCACCGTTCGACACCCCCACCACCGCCAATGCCCGCGGCGTCGATCCGGTGTGCACCCGCCTTGACGGGGCATGCCCGTTCCACGAGTTGTCACTCACCGAGGCGCTGGCGCTCGGCAAGCCGGTCGTGTACATCGTCGGCACCCCGGCGCACTGCGAGTTCGCCACCTGCGGACCGGGACTGGAGTTCCTGATCGACGAATCGAAGCAGTACGCGGCAACTGCCACGTTCGTACACGCCGAGGTCTACGCCGACCCGGAGGCAACCGAAATCGCCCCGGCGGTGACGGCACTCACACTGGACTACGAACCGCTGATCTGGGTGACCGACGCGGCCGGCGTCGTTGTTGAGCGAATCGACATCGTGTGGGACGCCAAAGAACTCGGCGCCATCCTGGCCAGCGTTCTCGGCTGACCGGCGAACCTAGCTGAAGCTGGAACCGCAACCGCAGGTACGGGTTGCGTTGGGGTTGATGATGTTGAAACCTGCCTGGTTGAGGCCATCTTTGTAGTCGAGCGTGGCCCCTTCGAGAAGCTGCTTGGACGCCTGATCAACGATCACGCTGACCGTTGCGCCAGCGGGTCCGAAGGTTGCCTTTTCGTCGTCAGCGGCTACATCGCCGTCGAAGAACATCTCGTACGAGAAGCCGCTGCACCCGCCGGGGCGCACGGCGACGCGCAAGGCGAGATCGGTGGCACCTTCGGCCTCGAGCAGTTCCTTGACCTTGACAGTTGCGGTGTCGGTGAGGGTGATCACGGTGGTTCCTTCCGATGATGTCGGGTCAGATGGCACATGCCACTGTCGGTCAGTGTAACGCTGCCCGCCCGTAGAATCATTCCGTGGCATCCCCGGCGAACCCCACCGCGACATGACCACCCGCGACATGCCCACCCGAGAGATCGTGTTCGGTCTGCTCCGCTCGGTCATCGATCCTGAGCTTGGTGCCGACATCGTCTCGCTCGGCATGGTGCCCGACGTGCAGGTCGCCGACGATGGCGCTGTCACGGTCGGCGTCAAGCTGACCATTGGCGGTTGCCCGCTACGGGCCCAGATCAAGCGCGACATCGAGACCCGCGTCGCTGTTCATCCCGGTGTCACCTCCGTGCACATCGAGTGGGGCGAGATGAACGCCGAGGAACGCAGCGAGGTGATGACCAAGGCCCGCTGGAACGCGCGCGAA
>JAYURF010000449.1:0-3751 GCA_043756365.1 Acidimicrobiales bacterium | reverse complement strand
GATGACCTACGAATTCGACCGGCACCTGCGCTACGACGAGATCACCGTGTGGCTGCACGATGCCGCTGCTGCGCATCCGGAGCTGATGCGTGTGGAGTCGTATGGTCGCTCGCATGAGGGCCGCGATTTGTGGTTGGCCACGCTCACCGATGCATCGACCGGCGAGCACGAAACCAAGCCGGCGCACTGGGTAGATGCCAACATCCACTCGGTCGAAGTCACCGCCGGAGTGGCCGCGCTTGCGCTGATCGAGCGGTTGCTCACCGGCTTCGGTGCCGACGAGACGGTCACCCGCGCGCTGCGTACCCGGACGTTCTACGTGGTGCCGCGGGTCAATCCCGATGGCGTCGAGTGGGCGCTCGCCGACTCCCCGCAGTACCGGCGCAGCAGCACCCGGCCGTGGCCGTGGCATGACGCCCGTCGAGCTCCGGGGCTGCACGAACGCGACATCGACGGCGACGGGCGCGTCCTCACGATGCGCATCCCCGATCCGAATGGCGCGTGGATGGCATCGGCCGATGATGAGCGGCTGATGCGGGCCGTGCCTCCGGAGGGAACGGCACCGGGCGTTGCCCGCTACCGGCAGGTGTATGAGGGCGAGGTGGTGGACCACAACGGATTCACGATGCCGACGCCGACCCCACCCGAGGGTCTCGACATGAACCGCAACTTCCCGGCCGGGTGGGGTACCGGGGTCACTGGAAGCGGCGATCATCCGCTCAGCGAACCCGAGATCGACGCGCTCGTGCGGGCCATCGCCGCCCGGCCCAACGTGTGCGGATACAACGCGTATCACACCAGCGGTGGCGTGCTGCTGCGGCCGTCGAGCACGGCTGCCGACAGCGCGCTCGCCCCGCTTGATGTGTGGGCGTGGACCGAGCTGGGTCGGCGCGGCACCGAGCTCACCGGGTACCCCGTGCACTCCGTGTTCGAGGCTTCACGTTCGACAAGGCCAACACGATGAGCGGGGCCGCCGACGACTGGGTGTACGAGCACCTCGGGGTGTTCGGCTGGACCACCGAGTTCTGGGATGTGGTCCACGCGGCCACCGGCGTCAAGCAGTCGACGTACTTCTGGTACACCGGTCCGACCGAGGTCGAGGAGTTGGCCGTGTTGCGCTGGGCCGACGAGCATCACCCGGAGATGTTCGTCTCGTGGTATCCGTTCACCCATCCGCAACTCGGCGATGTCGAGCTCGGCGGCTGGAACGAGATGTGGTCGTGGGCCAACCCACCGATGGCTCGCCTGCGTGGCGAGGTTCAGGGCCATGCTGACTTCGCGATCCACCAGGCACTCGCCGCCCCCGAGCTTGAGGTGGTGCACCTCGCCGCGGTTGCGCTCGGTGCCGACACGTGGCGGGTGGAGGTGGGTATCGCCAACACCGGCTGGCTCCCCACGTACATCAGCCAGAAGGGCCGCAAGGACTGCCGGGTGCTCCCGGTGAACGCCCACATCGATGGCGCTGACGTCGTTGGCGGTCCCGCCCGAGTTGATCTCGGTCAGCTCGAGGGCCGGTTGGCGATGCGTTTCAGCCACCGGCACGACGGCACCCCCGACCGCACCCTCGCGACCTGGGTGGTCACTTGTGCGCCCGGCACCGAAGTCGTCATCACCGTCGAACACCCCCGCGCCGGCTCGGTCGTAGCCCGGCTGCTGCTCGGAGCCTGAGTCTCGACGTTCACCGACCGCGGCGATCTGCGCTTCGGCAAAATCGCCGGGTGCACGACATTGGCGGCTTCGTGTGCGCTGTGTAGCTTTGGGGGCTACTGAACGCACACGAACCCGGCGCGAACTGCGTTGCACCCGGCCACTTGGCAGTTGTCGTCGGACTCGGGGAGCGGGCGGCTGGCCCAGCCGCTCGTTCAGCTCAGGAGCGGGGCGACTTCGGCGGCGATGAGGTCGAGGTGGTCGAGATCGTCGAGGTCGAGCACTTGCAGGTAGAGGCGTTCGGCACCGGCGTCTCTCCACGTGCGCATCGTCGCGGCAACCTCGTCGACCGTGCCGGCGACGCCGTTCTCCCGCAACTCGGCGACCTCGCGCCCGATCGCTGCGGCACGCCGCTGCAATTCGGCTTCGTCACGGCCGACGCACACGACGAGGGCGGCGGAGAACCGAATCGGCAGGGTTCGACCGATCGCGGCACATGCATCGATCACCCGCTGACGCTGCTCGACGAATCCGGCCAGCGGAGCGAACGACGCATTGAACTCGGCCGCGTAGCGTGCCGCGAGTGCGGGTGTGCGTTTCTTGCCGCCACCGCCGATGATGATCGGCAGCGGTTGCTGCACCGGCTTGGGCAGCCCCGGCGAATCGATGACCGAATGAGCGGGACCGGTGTAGCTGAACGTCTCGCCGGTGGGCGTGGTCCACAGGCCGTCGAGGATCGCCAGCTGATCGGCGAGCATGTCGAAGCGGCGGCCGATGTCGGGGAAATCGAACCCGTACGCGGTGTGCTCGTCGGCGTACCAGCCAGCACCGATGCCGAGCTCGACCCGGCCACCGCTCATCTGATCGACCTGGGCGACACTGATCGTCAGCAATCCGGGGCTGCGGAACGTAATCGGTGAGACGAGGGTGCCGAGGCGGATGGTCGATGTGTCACGCGCCAAACCGGCGAGCG
Organism: Acidimicrobiales bacterium; assembly: GCA_043756365.1. Lineage (GTDB taxonomy): Bacteria > Actinomycetota > Acidimicrobiia > Acidimicrobiales > Ilumatobacteraceae > VFMC01. The sequence continues at coordinate 1,131 of JAYURF010000449.1, read as the reverse complement.
TGATCCACGCGTCGGTCGGGCCCGGCAGCCCGCTGGCATCACCCATCTTGAGGTAGTGGTCGCTGCGGAAGAACGCCCCGAACCCCAACGCCTCGGCACGCCGGGCGACAGCGAGCAACGTGTCGTAGGAGGCACCCTGCTGCGGTTCGGTGAAAATTCGGAGATCGGCCAGTTGCATGCCAGCGACCCTATCTATCACCAGGTGGTCGGCTCAGGGGAGGTGGAAGAAGGTGGTGCGGGCGGGTGCCGGGTCAGCGAAGAATGTTGTGTACACCTCGATTGCCCCGCGGTGCGGCTGCGCCATCGAGGATGACCTGCTCGTGAACCAGTGATTGTCGGGTCACACCGTTCCGCTCGCTCATTTCCCGTACCTTGTTGACGTGACCGCTCCCCCAGTACCAACGCCCGATCGACGAACGTCATGGCGGCGATGATCACCGCTCGCAGTGCCGCCGAGCAGATGGATGAACTCGATCCGCTGGCCGGTGTGCGGGATCAGTTCGTGCTGCCAGAGGGCGTGATCTATCTCGATGGCAACTCGCTCGGCGCGCTAGCAGCGGCGGTGCCCGAGCGGATGCGGCTGGCGATCGAGCAGGAGTGGGGCGTCGGCCTGATCCGCTCCTGGAACGACGCCGACTGGTACCCGGCACCGCAACGAGTTGGCGGGATGATCGCTCGGTTGATCGGCGCGGACGCGGCCGAGGTGGTCGTGTGCGACTCCACCTCGGTCAATCTTTTCAAGGTTCTGATGGCCGCGTGCCGCCTGCGGCCGGGCCGCTCGGTGATCGTGTCCGAGCTCGGCAACTTCCCCACCAACGCGTACATCACCAGCGAGGTGGCCCGCCTCACCGGGGCGACCGCGGTGTTCGTCGAACCCGCCGATGTCGCCGCCGCGATCGACGCGGCTGGGCACGATCTCGTCGCCGTGCAGTTGACCGAGGTGAACTACAAGACCGCGCTGCGCTACGAGATGGCTGCGGTCACCGCACAGGCTCACGCGGTTGGCGGGCTGGCGGTGTGGGATCTGTGCCACAGCGTGGGGGTGCTGCCCGTCGACCTGAACGGTTGCGCGGCCGATTTCGCCGTCGGGTGCACGTACAAGTACCTCAACGGGGGACCAGGTTCCCCGGC
>JAYURF010000448.1:0-3755 GCA_043756365.1 Acidimicrobiales bacterium | reverse complement strand
CGATCCATTGGCCTTCGGTGGTGAGTTGGTCGCGTTGGTCGGGGTCGAGTCGGGCGAGTGCGTTGGCGACGGAATCGATGTGCGCGGCGGAGAGGTCTCCGTTGGCGAGGCTGTTAGCGAGTTGTGGGATCGCGTCGACGGTGCGTGCCCGGCGTGTTGTTTGTGTGGCGTCGCGTTGTGATGTGCGGCCGAGATCGGTGATCGTGGTTTCGGGGTCGGGTGTGGTGCCGTCTTGGGCGAGGTCGGCCAGGCGTGATGTTGCGGCCAGGCGGACGGACTCGGCGAGGCCGTGGACGCGGGTGACGTCGGTGAGGAGTTGTTCGATCTGGTGGCGGTCTCGCTGGGCAATGTCAGCGGTGATCGCAGCGCTGATCAGCCGGGAGAACGCGGGGACCACAACGGTCATATCGACAGTCATCGCGTTCGTCCTTTCCCCTCGTGTGGTGATCGCGTGCCCGGCCGAATACGGTCCGGGTGGCGATGCTGATGTTGTGGCAGGAGCGAACCTGCGAGACGTCGAGGGGAAGTTCGACACTCGAACGTTAGTTCGTCTGCGACCGAACCGCAACAGGTTCCCGAAAAGATTTCGGCGAGCTTCGGTCGGCCTCCAGCATGTCTGTTGGCACCAGCGTCGTCAGCGTCTCAATCGGGATCGGCACCGCCCCGGGGCCACGGCGCGACTGCTCGGAACCTGACCACATCGCCGGCTGACAGTTGGGCGATGTGCCCGAGGTGCGACGGGTCGACCACCGCGATCACCGGGTAGCCACCGGTCGTTGGATGGTCGGCCAGCATCATGATCGGGTGACCCGATGGCGGAACCTGGATCGCACCCTCGACCATTCCTTCGGACACCAACTCCTTGGGCACCGTGCGCTGGAAGCGAGCGCCGACCAGTCGAACGCCCACCCGGTTGCTGGCCGGGGCAACCTCGAATGCCGACGTGCACAGCGTGCGCCATGCCGCTTCGTCGAACCAGTCGAGCCTCGGCCCGGGCCACACGATGAGCCGTTCGGGCCGCGGCATCGGCACGGCCGGCATGAGCGACACCGCCGTGCCCGGGTCGGGTCCAACGGCGACCAGGGCTGCATCAACTTCATGGCCGTCATCGCCGGGATCACTGTGAGCGCCGGGGTGTAAGCCGCCGCGCACGGCGACCATGGTGCGCGCACCGTGACGGCAGCGAACGATCCGTAGTCGGGCCCCGACTGGGAGCACGGTCGGCGTGCCCCAAGCGACGGCCGGCCCGCCGGTGACGGCGATGTCGGCCTCGGCGCCCGCGACGGCGACGAGCACCGAGGCACCGACGACCTCCACCTCGAGGCCGCCGGAGGACTCGAACGCGGCGAGCGTGGCGATGTTGCCGACGAGTCGGTTGGCAAGCCCGAGCGACCACACGTCGGCGGCCCCACCGCGTGGTGCACCCCAACCGGCACGCCCGACGATGCCTGCTCCGCGCACCGACCCCGCCAATCCCCACGAATGCACCGCCAGCCTTGCCAACCCGCTCGTAGCCAACCCGCTCGTAGCCAACCCGGTCATCGCCGCCTCGCTGCTGGACGTTCGGTCATCGCCAAACCGGGTCATCGAGAGACGAACCTCACTGTCGAGCCGGGCACCAGCAACGCCGGCGTCGCGCTGGCTTCGTCCCACATCACCGCCTCGGTGTGGCCGAGCAGATTCCATCCTCCGGGGCTCACCGCCGGATACACGGCCGAAAAGTTGTCGGCGATGGCCACCGAGCCCGCTGGCACGCGCGGCCGGGGCACGTCGCGCCGCGGCATCGTCAGCCGCGGATCGATCCCGGTGAGGTATGCGAAACCGGGCATGAACCCGCAGAACGCAGCGGTGTAGATCGCCGCGCAGTGAAGCTCGACCACTTCGTCCACGCTGAGGCTGCAGGCCTCGGCCACCGCCTCGAGGTCGCACCCGTCGTATACCACTTCGATCACGGTGTGGCGTCCGGTGGATTCCGTGGCGGGGTCGGCCACGACATCCACCGGTTCGATTAGCAAGCGGTGCAACAGCCCGATGTCCACATCGGAGCCGTAGGTCACGAGCACGGTGCGCGCCGCTGGGACCACGTCGATGACGCCATCGAGGACGCCATCGAGCCTGTTCGTGTGCAGGCGCTGCGCCACGGCGAGCACCTGGTCGACCGATGCATACTCCGCCAACACCGCCGTCGGACCGTAGGGCAACAGCCGCGGCATTCCCGTGAGCGGAGGCCGACAGCTCACCAGCGTCGCCTCAGCCGAGGAACGAGACGAGCTCGAACCCGCTTGCCTCGAGCGCGGCTCGGACCGCCACCACCATCGCTGCCGCACCGGGAGTGTCGCCATGGACGCAGATGGAGTCGACCCCGAAACCGGCCAGACGCTGTGCCTGCACGGTCACCTCGGCGACATCGCTGAGCAACGCCGCAGGGTCGGTCCGCGGGACCAGCTGGCCCTCCTCGGTGTAGGCCCGGTCGGCGAACCCCTCGGCGATGAAGTGAATGCCACGCCGGTCTGCCTCGTGGTTGACTGCCGAACCAGGGAGCCCCATCAACGGAAGCTGTCCCCCATGCGCCATCATCGCCTCCACCACCGCGGCCGCCTGGCGCTCGTGGTGCACGATGGTGTTGTAGAGCGCGCCGTGTGGCTTGACGTAACGCACAGCGGTACCCGATGCCCGAGCGATCGCTTCGAGCGCCCCAACCTGGTACAGCACCGCGTCGGTCAGTTCAGCCGGAGACATGTCGATGAAGCGACGCCCGAAGCCGGCAAGGTCGGGGTAGCTGACCTGTGCGCCGACCACCACCCCGTGGTGCGCCGCCAGCCGGCACGTCGAACGCATCACCCTTGGATCACCGGCGTGGTAGCCGCAGGCAACGTTGGCCGAGGTGATCACCGACATCAGTGCCCCGTCGTCGCCGAGGACCCAGCGCCCAAACCCCTCCCCGACGTCGGCGTTGAGATCGACACGTCTGGCAAGCTCGGGCGCCGGGGCGCTGGCCGGTGCGCAAGGGGGGTCAAACGACACGGTCCGCATTCCTCATCCGGCGAGCAGCCTCGCCACCTCGGTGTCGTCCAGGCGCCGAAAGCAGCGTCGCCCGTTCGATCGCGACAGTACGGCAACCTCGAGATCTTCGGCTTGCAGTGTGCGATCGGGCCCGCTCAGCGAGGTGGTCGCGGCACGCACTGCCGCCGACAGCTCGATGCCGTCGACATCGAGCTGCACCTCTTTGAAGCGGGTGGTGATCGATTCGGCGTCGCCGCCGAGCACGCTGAATCGCTGCTCGTCCATCACCGTGCCGTCATAGAGGATGTGGAACAACCGGTCGCCGGAGGACTCGATGCCGACTTCGGCGACGAGGATCTCCACCTCCATCGGCTTCATCTCGTGGGTGAACACCTGGCCGAGGATCTGCGCGTACTGGTTGGCCAGGCTGCGCGCATCGACATCGTCGCGGGCGTACTGGAAACCTTTCAGGTCGGCGGCGCGAACGCCGGCGACGCGCAGTTGGTCGAACTCGTTGTATCTGCCGACGCCGGCGAAGGCGATGCGGTCGTAGATCTCGCTGATCTTGCGCAACGTGTTCGACGCGTTCTCGGCAACCAGTGCAATGCCATCGAGGTAGCGCACCGCGACCAGCGCTCGACCTCGGGCGATGCCTTTGCGGGCGTAGTCGGCGCGGTCTTTCATCACCTGTTCGGGGGCGACGTAGAAGGGCATGCTCATCGGGCTCTCACCTTCTCGGCAATCGCTTCGTA
>JAYURF010000447.1:0-3762 GCA_043756365.1 Acidimicrobiales bacterium | reverse complement strand
AACTGGGCATGGAAAGCGACCTCGCTCACGCATTGCTGTGGCTCGCGTGGTTGGAGACCCGTACCGGCCACTACCAACGTGCGGCCGAGGTTGCCGAGGAGGCCGGCGCCACCGCGGAGATGACCGGGAGCGCGCTGTTGCATCGATGGTCCCTTGCCCAGCAGGCCCTCGTGCTCGCTCACCGCGGTGATCTCGCCGGTGCCGTCGCGCAGGCACAACAGGCACGACCCCTGGACCACCACGGCAATCGTGCCGCCGATCTCTGGCTTGCCGCCACCGTCGCCCTGGTTGGGCTGACCGTGGGAGACCACGCCACAGCGTGGGAGGCGTGTCGACCGGTGGTCGAGGCAGTCGAGGCGAACGGCGTCGGTGAGCCGGCAGTGCTGTTCTTCCTCCCGGATGCCATCGAAGCGCTCGCCGCGCTCGGGCACCTGGGTCGCGCCGAGGCACTTGTCGACATGTTCGGAGCCCGAGGCCTGGAACTCGACCGCGTGTGGGCGATTGCCGCAGCGAGCCGCTGTCGCGGTGTCGTACGCGCAGCCGGGGGCGACCTCGCTGGCGCGCTGGTGGCGCTCACCGCGTCGGTCGGCCAGCATGAACGACTCGACATGCCGTTCGATCTTGCCCGGACGCTCCTGCTCCTCGGCGGTGTCCAACGACGTCGTCGCGAGCGGCGGGCTGCGAAGGACACGTGCGAGCGGGCCCACGCGATCTTCCTCGACATCGGAGCTCAGGCGTGGGCCGATCGGGCAGCCGAGGAGTTGAACCGCATCCCGATCCGGCACCAGGCGACGGGCGAACTGACAGCCGCTGAACGTCGGGTCGCGGAACATGCCGGTGCCGGGCGAACCAACCGCGAGGTTGCGGCGTCGCTGTTCGTGAGCCCGAAGACTGTCGAGGCGAACCTGTCGCGGATCTACACCAAGCTCGGCATCTCGTCGCGCGCCGAGCTCGGTGCCTGGCTGTCGAGGAACGGTCAGGCCGACGATTCGTCGCCCAAAACATAGGGGATCACCTGATGCGGCACGCCATGCTGCCGCCGTAGCTTCCCGTAGATGAACACTGGCTGCCAGGACGTTCATGGACGCCATCAGCGGTCAGCAGGTTGTGCACAACAATGACGACCGTGGCTCGGTCGCGTTTGCGTCCGCCCCGGGTCAAGGCGGTGCCGCGGCCTCGCGTCGATGACCTGGTCGACCAGGCGTGGAACCATCGGGTTACGTTGCTCCTTGCGCCGGCCGGCTCCGGTAAGACGACGGCGATGGCGGCGTTCGCCGATCGCTGCAGCGGTTCGGTTGCCTGGATCACATGCAGCGGACTTGATGGATCCGCAGCTGGGTTCATCTGCGCCGTGAATGCAGCGCTTCACGAGATGTCGGTCGACGTTCCACTTGGATGGACCGCTGTTGGTGATGCGGTTGAGTGGCTGATGCGCAGTCCACGTCCAATCACCCTGGCGATCGACGATGCCCACGTGCTGGTCGGCACGGAGGCTGAAGGTGCCCTCGGAGCCTTGATCGACGACGCACCGGAATCGCTGAGCGTCGTACTCGCGACCAGACGCGAGCCCAGCTTCGAGCTCAGCGCGGTGCAATTGATGGGACAGTTGCTCATCGTCACCAACGAGCACCTCCGCTTCCGGTCGTGGGAGGCCGAGCAACTGTTCCACGACCTCTACGACACATGGCTGCGCCCCGACGACATCGCCAGGCTCGCCCGCCGGGTGGATGGGTGGCCGGCCGGCTTGCAGATGTTCCACTTGGCTTCCCGGGGGCTCAACCCGGTGGAACAGCGTGGATTGATCGAACGGCTCAATGGCCGTACCCGTATCGTTCGCGAGTACCTTGCAGGAAACGTGCTGGGGCCAATCGATCCGGAGTTGCGGGAGTTCCTGGTCGATACCTGCGTGCTCGGAGTTCTGACGCCATCGATGGCCGATGAACTGCGTGATGACGAGGGCTCGCAACGTCACCTCCGCACCCTCGTCAGCAGCCAGTTGTTCACGGTCGCCATCGACGACGACGACACCTACCGTTATCACGAGGTGCTCCGCAGCCACCTCGAGGTGCTTCTGGTCGAACGCGACGGCACCGACCGCGCCGCCGCTCGGTTCAATCAGGCAGGTCTGATGTTGGAGCGCAGCGGCTACACGTACGACGCGATCCGTTGCTTTGCCCGCGCCGGCGACTGGGCAGCCGTGAAGCGGTTGGCCAAGCCGGCCAATGAGGACTGGGGCCTGCCGACCGCGGCCTTGATCAACGATCTGCCACCGTCGATCGTGGCCGATGATCCGTGGTTGCTGCTGAGCCGGGCTCGCGCAGAACGATCGGCCGGCCGCTGGTCGGCTGCGATCGAGTCGTTCCACGCCGCCGAGGCCAAGGGCTTCGGCGGCGACTTCACGAACCAGTGCTGCGTCGAGCGGACCGAGTTGGCGTCGTGGCTCGATCCCTTCGCCCAGGCGCCCCCCGGATGGGTTGCGCTGACGCAATCCGGGTGCCGCCGCGATCCGATCGTCGCGGCCAACGGATTGGTCGGCCTCGGCGCGACGGGCATGCTGGCAGCGGCGGCCCTGCGTCTTCTCGGCGGAGATGTTGCGGCCGCTGAGGCGGCGGCCGAATGTGCGATCACCGACGAGTCGCTCGGGACACCTGGGACGAGTGCCGGTTTGGCGCTGCTGGCGATCACAGGTCTCCTGGTCGGGGCCGAGGGTGCGGACCGAACGTTGGACGAAGCCGAGAGCCTGGCCGATCGCTCGGGTTGTGGATGGGTATCCCGCCTCGCCCGGGCAGCAATGTCGTTGACCAACCGGCCGCAGGGTGTTGACGAAGCAGTCCGTGTTCGGGACCAGTGCGTCGGTGATGGTGATCCGTGGGGGGCAGCAGTCGCAGGGTTGTTTGCCGGGTTGGGAGCGGCCCGCCGGGGCCAACCGTGTTCGGAGCTCTTGGGGCGGGTGGCACGAGATTTTCGCGAGCTCGATGCCGGGGCATTGGAAGGTCTGTGCGCTGTCGTCGTCGCCGAAGCCGATGACTCGGTCAGGCGAACTTCGGAGGCGATGGTGCGGGCAGGGGGAATTGCCGCGCTCGTGCCGCTGGTCAGGAACTTCATCGCCAGGTGCCCGGGCGAACCTGCGCCGCTGTCGAGCGTGCCGACTGAGCATCCACACAACAGCGCGCGTTCGCTCGAAGTTTGTTGCCTCGGTCGCTTCGACGTTCGGGTGTTCGGGCGAGAGATCTCACTCGAAGCGCTCCGCCCGAGGGCCCGGTCACTGTTGAAGATGCTTGCGATCCATCCCGAATCGGCCGTACATCGCGAGACGATCGTCGAAGCCCTGTGGCCTGAGGGAGATGCCGCTGCAGGGATCCACAACCTGCAGGTCGCCGCCTCGGCGATCCGCAAGGTTCTGTCGGCGGCGGGTGTCGCCGAGAACCTTGGCATCCATCGCACGGGTGAGGCATACCGGCTGGTGCTCTCGGCCACTGACTCGTGTGATCTTGCTCAGTTCCTCAGCGAGTCGAATGCGGCCAGGTCCGCGGCTTCGCACGGCGAGCACGAGGCCGCTACTGCGGCCGCTGCGCGGGCGCTTTCGCTCTATCGTGGTGAACTTCTTGCCGAGGACGGTCCGCTCGAATGGGTCGAGGCGCAGCGCATCTGGGTGGCGGCACTGCGCGAGTCGATGGCGGCGATCGTCGCCGGCGGGCACGTTCGAGCCGAACGGTACAGGGAGGCGGTCGACGTGTGTGAGGCAACCCTCCTCGACCGACC
>JAYURF010000446.1:0-3764 GCA_043756365.1 Acidimicrobiales bacterium | reverse complement strand
GAATCGCTGGAGCGCTCGAGCACGGTGCCGCGCAACGAGCCGATCACCGTGTTCCCCCAGCCGCGATGCGACCTGCCGGAACCACCATCGCCAGGTGGCACAGGGCCAGTGCCGCGGCGTCGGCCGCGTCGGGCGGCTCGGGCACGGTCGCCAAGCCGAGCCTGGCTTGGACCATCTTCTGAACCTGCAACTTGTCGGCCCCACCCCATCCGGCAACGGTGTTCTTGACCTGGTTCGGCGTGTACTGCATGACGTCGCATCCGGCTGCGGCCGCCTCGGCGAGGGCCAGCCCGCTGGCCTGCCCGACGCTCATCGCGGTACGCACGTTGACCTGAAAAAACACCTGCTCGACAGCGACGGCGTCTGGTCGGTACTGGGCGATCAGCCCGGCAAGCTCCCCTTTCAGCTCGGCCAGGCGTTGCGGCAACGGCGAGCTGGGCGGCGTGCGGATGACGCCGAGCGCCAAGGCGGTGACCGTGCGTCCGCTACCCGAACGCAGGACCGCGTACCCGCAGCGGGTGAGGCCGGGGTCGATGCCGAGCACGATCACGAACGCTGCACCGATGAGTTACCGAAGACGAACACGCGTACGACCTTAGCAGCGAGGTGTTCGACAGATCGGGACACACCGATTTTCCCACGGGAAAACGACTCCGCCCGGATCAGTTCCGGTGCTGCTCGATCCACTCGACGGCGAAGTCCACCACAGCCCGAACCGAACTCAGCCGCCCAACGCCGGCTCCGATCGGCCCGGCCTGCTCGAGGCCGGTGGCCGCGAACGCCTCACCGATCGCCGGGAAATCATCTTCGTCGAGCTCAAGATCTTCGTATGTCACCCACCGCCGTTCCCCGTCCACCAGCACCGGTACCCCCTCGGTGTACGAGTGCTTTCCTGGCCAGATCGCACGATGCTCGGCGAGATGCAACGACGTGTTGTTGCCATGATCGACCCCGAGCAGCAACACCTTCGCATCAAGGTCGTACAGGCGTTGCAACGGCGACCCCTCCCCGAGCGATGGTGTGAGCGGATGGTCGTCGACGATGCGCGAGGCGAGTGGTCCGTTGGCCGTGAACGAGACCGTTGGATGGTTGCTGCGAATCGTCGACGGATGCGACCGGAAGCAATCCACCGTCTGGCCCATCGCCCGCGTCGGGGTGAGTGCCGGGTCGAATGCCGGCGTCTCGGCGCGGATGACCGGGATCCAGCCGGCGGGCACCGGTGGGTTCGACCAACGCGCCGGATCGCTGAGACCCGAGTGCGCCGGCATCACGATCGTCCCACGACCGGTGCCGGCCCCGACCGCGTCCAACAGCGCGAGCACCAGTGCCTGCGGTCCTCCGGCAACCCAGCCGAGGCGCGACATAGCTATATGGACGATAACCACGTCGCCGTCGCCCACGCCGAGCGAGCGCAGGTCGGCGGCCAGCGAGGCAACGGTTGCCGGCCCGGTCAGGCGCAGTTCTGAGATGGCGATCGTCTCGGCCTCGGTCACGGCCAGATCCTCCCACGACCCGGGAGCGGAAGGCGCTCCATCTCCGATCGACCTAGCGGGTCGATCGAAATAGACTGGCGGGCATCACTCGTCTCGCATTCGAACACGGGGGTTCTGATGTCGTCAACCGCTCCACTACGTGCCCTCGTCATCGCCGCTATCGCGGCGACGATCGTCGCCGTGATCGTCGTCGTGGCGTTTCCGCGAGACGACAAAGGCCCCGTGCGGGTGGCGACGGTGGAGATCGCGGCGACCGCCGACGGGCACGTCGACGCCGATGCCCCAGAGACCACGAACGGGTCCACACGCGAGCTTCGCGTCGACGGCGAGCCGCAAGTTCGCTCATACGTGCGTTTCGATACCGAGACCCTCACGGCACAACGAGCGACGCTGCGAATCTGGGCGTCGAGCCCACATTCGCAAGGCATCGATGTGCACGTGGCCACCCCCACGTCGTGGAGCGAGGACAACCTCACGTTTTCGAACGCGCCGGCAATCGGCGAGCGACTCGCCTCAACCGGAAAGTTCGCAGCCGAAACCTGGATCGACATCGATGTAACCGCGGCGCTTCGAGACGGGTCGTCGGTCACGCTCGCCCTGGCCTCCGAGCATCCGACCGCGGCGGCCTTCGCCAGCCACGAGGACCCGAGCCACGCTCCCCGGTTGATCGTGCAGGCGGCCGACCGAGGCGGCGCGTCAGCGGTCACCGACCAATCGGCCCCCACCGTTTCTGCGTTGACGGGCGAGTCGGTGACCGTCGCTGCGCTGGGTGACGTCGCGTGTGACCTGGACCGCACCCCGACGAATCCCACCCGCTCCAACCCCTCGTGCCGCCAGATGGAGATCGGCGACCTGATCGGCGAGGGCGGATACGCAGCGGTGCTCGCGCTCGGCGACCTGCAGTACGAAGATGGAACGCTTGAGCAGTTCCAGCAGTCGTACGATCCGGCGCTCGGGCGGTTCAAGCCGATCACCTTCCCGGTGCCGGGGAACCACGAGTACAACACCGCCGGCGCCAGCGGGTATTACGACTACTTCGGCGACCGCGCCGGCGATCCAGCCACGGGCTACTACAGCTTCGACATCGGTGCATGGCATGTCGTGGCGTTGAACTCGAACTGCGCCAAAGTTGGCGGCTGCGAGGCTGGGTCAGCGCAGCAACGGTGGCTCCGTGCCGACCTGGCCGCCAACGCGCAGCGATGCACCATTGCCCTGACTCACCACCCGCGGTGGGTCCAAGGCAAGTACAGCGATTTCGATCAGCTCGACGACCTGTATTCCACGATGATGGAGTTCGGCGTCGACGTCCTACTCAGCGGCCACGACCACAGCTACCAACGCTTCGCCCCGCTCGATGCCGACCGAGAGGTAGACACCGAGCGGGGAATCCGTCAATTCGTTGTCGGCACAGGCGGCAAGAACCATGCCTCAACCATCGTGCCGGGCGGGCCGCTCGAGGCCGCAGACGCAACCTCGTTCGGAGTCCTCGAGCTGCAGCTCAACCCGACCGGATACACCTGGGCATTCGCACCCCTCGACGCCGACGGTTTCGTTGACGCCGGCAACTCTGCGTGCAACTGAGCGTTCACACCGTGATCACCAACTGCGGGTCGTTCGCCGATTCCCGGCTGGCGTAGCTGATCGCGGTGTTGTTCGCGGTGTCGAGGGCAAATGAGTAGGTGCCGTCTCCGGTGATCGCGCCGGCCGGGAGGACCACCTCCACCCATGTGCCGCTACCAAAGGCTCCCGACGCTGCGTAGGTTGCTCCGGTGGCGGGAGCGTTGGCGAAGGTGATGGTGGACTCGCTCCAGGATGTGTCGGCTACGGCGAGCACGGAGTGGCCGCTCGACGATCCGCTCGAGGCGAAGATCCGTAGTCGCACGTCTGTCGGCGTGCCGGCCAAGCCCGAGACCTGGAATGTCATGTAGGTGCGCAACACCGGGCTGGCGTCCACGCGAAGGCTCGCAGATGAGCCGTAGTTCGTCGCCACGTTCGTTTGATGGACATAGGAGTCAGCAACCGGTGTCAGCGTCAGCACCGCGGGGCCACCGCCACCATCCGGCGTGGTTGCGGTGGCCGGAGGCGACGACTGCCCTGACGGGTTTCCCGCGACGTCGACGGCTTCGATGGTGTAGCTGTACGTGGTGAGCGGCGCCACTGTGGAGTCGGTGTGCGACGTGCTCGCAGCCGGCACGGTGGTCAGCAGCGCCCCGTCGCGGTACACGATGTACCGGTCGACAGCGACGTTGTCCGTGGAGGCTCCCCAGGAGA
>JAYURF010000445.1:0-10780 GCA_043756365.1 Acidimicrobiales bacterium | reverse complement strand
TCGCGGCATCTGGCGCGGCGTTACCACCCTCAGCCTCGGAACCACTCACGGTTGTGTCGCGCTCACTCATCGGAACCACGACATTATCCCCTCCCCTCTCGCCGACCGGCGCGCCACCCCCAGCTGGGCGGGTCGCCGCACCGAGTGGAATTCGCCGAAGAAACGGAGAGACTGCCGTGTGCCGCGCCGCCGATTCGACGTGAAGTTGCTTCTGGCAAGCCTCGGTATTGCGGCCGGCATCGTGTTGGTCGTGGCCGGCGTCGGCGCCTCGGTCACCGGGCGCGAACAGCAGCGCCTTCCTGACGAGGTGGAGTCGATCGATCCGATCCGCGGGGCCACGCAGATCCCCCAGCAAACTCGGGTGTTCGTCGATCTGATCATCGGGTACACCGGCGTGTTGGTGATCGACGGGATCGAGCCCGCCGTCGTCAGCCTCAACAGCAACGACCCGTTCCAGCCGCAGACATCGACCACGCTGGTCGGGGCCACCAGCGTCCCGCTCGCCGGCGACCCCCCTGCCGGCGACCCCCTCGCCGGCGATCAGGCCGAACAGGAGACGCTTGCGCCGGGGACTGTCTTCGAGCCGGGCAACTTCACGCTGACGTTCGAACCGCAGCCCGGCAACGTGATCGAATCGTTCGAGACCGGGTTGCACACCGCGACAGTGATCTACTGGAAGATCGACGAAACTCGCAATCAGTCGCGTGCGTTCTCGTGGGAGTTCTACGTAGTCTGAGCGTCGCCGAGTGTTCCGGCCGAGGACGTGGCTGGTCGCTCGCCGGTTGCCAATAACTCGATGAAGCCGGTCTCGTCGAGGATGGGGATGCCCAGCGCTGCAGCCTTAATGACCTTGCTGGCGCCAGGGTCGGCACCGAGCACGACGGCGTACGTTTTTGCGCTGACGCTGCCGGGGCTCTTGCCACCACGGCCCTTGATCGCCGCTTCGGCTTCGTCGCGGGTGAACCCGTCGAGCGATCCCGTCACGACCACCGCCTTGCCGGCGAGCACCTGCGGCAGGCGGCTGACCTCGAGGTTGCCGAAGTCGACGCCGACAGCATCGAGCTTGCCGATCATCTCCATGTTGGCAGGATTGGCAAACCACCGAACGATCGACGCAGCGATCGTCGGCCCGACACCGTCGGTAGTCGCAAGATCGGCCTCGCCCGCGGTGACGACGTCATGGAGGTTGCCGAACGCGCGGCTGATCGCCTCGGACGCCGAGGGGCCGAGGCCCTTGATGCCGAGCGCCGTGAGCAGCCGAGGGAGGGGTCGCAGTCGCGAGTTCTGGATCGCCTCGATCAGCTTCTCGGCGCTCATCGCCGCGAATCCTTCGAGTTGCAGCAACATCTCGACCGTGAGCGAGTAGATGTCGGCCGGGTCGCGAACGAGCCCAGCTTCGCTGAGCTGGAACACGGTGCGTTCACCGAGTCCTTCGATGTCCATCGCCCCACGCGAGGCGAAGTAGATGATCCGTTGATCACGCTGGAACGGGCACTGTGGTTCGACGCAGCGAGTATCGGCTTCACCTTCGGGGCGCACCAGTGGGGTGCGCAGATCGCACGGACACACGGTGGGGAACTGCCAGGCCACGCTGCCGGCCGGACGCATCGAGAGCACAGGACCGACCACTTCGGGGATGACGTCGCCTGCTTTGCGCACGATGACCGTGTCACCTGGGCGCACGTCTTTGGCACGCACCTGATCCTGGTTGTGCAACGTGGCCATACCAACCGTCGATCCGCCCACGAACACCGGCTCGAGCACGGCGAACGGCGTAGCCCGCCCCGTGCGCCCGATCGAGACCTGGATGTCGCGCAGCACCGTGGTCCGCTCCTCGGGTGGAAACTTGAACGCGATGGCCCACCGCGGCGCGCGTGACGTGAAGCCGAGCCGTTCGCGCTGCGCGAGATCGTCGATCTTGGCGACGGCGCCATCGATGTCGTAGGCAAGGTCGTGGCGGTGGTGCTGCCAGTGCGCGGCGAACTCCTCGACACCGGCGAGCCCTTCGACCTGCCGGATCTCGGGGTTGACCGGGAAGCCGAGCTCGGCGAGGTATTCGAGGGTCTGATGATGGCTGGTGAACGGGGGTCCACCCACCACCTCACCGAGCTGGTAGCTCCAAAACGACAGCTCCCGCGACGCGGTGATGCGCGGATCTTTCTGGCGCAAGCTGCCGGCCGCGGCGTTGCGCGGGTTGACGAAACGCGCCAGGCCGGCCTCGGTGGCGCGTTGGTTGAGTGAATCGAAGCTGGCCAGCGGCATGAACACCTCACCGCGGACCTCGAGCACTTCCGGAGCGGCGGCGCCAAGCACCGCCGGGATACTGGCGATGGTGGCCACGTTGGCCGTGACGTCTTCGCCGATACGTCCGTCGCCGCGCGTGGCAGCCTGCACGAATCGGCCTGATTCGTAACGAAGGCTCATCGCCAGACCATCGATCTTGAGCTCGCACACGAACGTGACCGCTTCGCCGTTCAGGCCGCGCCCAAGGCGTCCACCCCATGCCGTGAGCTCGGCGAGATCCATCGCATTGTCAAGGCTGGTCATCGGAACCCGGTGGACCACGGGAGCAAAGGTCGCGCCAACGACCGGTGACCCAGCAACCGGTGACCCGGCGGCCGCTGACCCCGTGACCGCTGACCCCGTGGACGGATAAACGGCGGACGGATAAACGGCGGCCGGCGTGGCTGCGCCGACACCCAGCGTTGGTGAGTCGGGCCTGGCGAGGATGGGGAACTCGGCTTCGATCGCGCGCAACTCGCGCACCAGATCGTCGTAATCAGCGTCGGGGATTTCGGGCTGATCCGACCCGTAATACCGATCGTTGTGGTACCGGATGGCCTGCGCGAGTTCCTCGGCACGCAAGGTTGCTGTACCGATGTCTGCCACGTTCTGGAGTGTACGCGGCGGGTGTGTCAGCGAAGATGGAGGCGACGCGTGACAGTCAGGCACCGAGCACGAACTGTGCAGCGACAGCCTGATCGTGAACTCGGCGGCCGATATCGGTGACCATGTGATGAACGTGCTCGCCCAACGTGGGGGTGAGCATCCCGAGCCCGCACTCCGGTGTGATCACACTGTTCTGCCGGAGCAACCGGCTGTCGCATCCTCGATCGTTCAGTTGCGACCACAGTTCGCACAGCTGGCGCCAGGGGCGCTCGGCGGTGGTGGCGATGGGACCGTCGGTGCGCACCGCCCCCCAGGCGACGACGCCGCCACGCGACAGGAACTGCTGGATGTAGCCCGCCGACGACACCAGCGAGGAGCGGACGGGAACTGCGAGCACCTGCGGGCCGGCGGCGAGCAGCGACGCCCAGTCGGCTTCACGGCACACGTGCAAGCCCGACACGGCGCGTTGTTCGATGACCGCCAACGCGCCCGACACCAGGTCGATGGCGGTGTCGGGCGCCAACGGGAAACCGCGGTCGGCGAGATCGGCCATCGCTGGTTCATCGACGAACACGATCTGCGTGCAACCAGGCAGCGCCCGTTCGACGGCATCGAGGAGGCTGGAGATGTGGTCGCGTACCGCGCGGATCGCGACGGCGAACGCCACTCGCTCGGGAACGCCGGCACGGATCAGGCTCAGCCCCAACGTGACGGGACCGACCAGTTGCCACTTCACGGTGCCAATCCGGGCGCCGGCGGCAGGTTCGGCGACAGGTTCGGCGGCAGGTTCGGCGACAGGTTCGGTGGCGGACACGCACGCGTCGGACTCGGACGCTGCCACGGGAGGGGCCGTGTGAGGGGCCGTGTGAGGGGCCGTGTGAGGGTCCACGGGTGCTGCGGCGGCGGCGAGAAACGCGCGGAACCCGGCGAATGCTTCGTGATGCAGATCGGTGTGCACCCTCGATCGCGGTCCGATCCGACCGGTGTCGACCGAGATTGCGCCGTACTGACCGACGGTGATGCCGTCGATTCCCACCATCGCCTGGCTGATCATGCCTTCCGCCGGCGACCGCCTCGGGAACGACGGCACGGTCGGGACCGTCGTGGCCGTCAGGCTGAAATCAACCCCGTCGGCAATGTCGCGATGGGGAAGGCTGCCGATTCCGAGCGTTGCGCCGTTCGGGCACTGGATCACCGGCATCGTCGCCTCCTTTCTCCGCCGGCTCGCCTGGGAGTTGCGGTCTCGTGACCTGATGGCCTGGACTTCTCGCGTCCACGGCCAACCCCAACGTGGTCGCCGACCGTGATCTGATGGTGGATACCCTGTCGGTTCGTGCAGATCCGGGGCAAATCATCCAGCGTCGACTCCAGCGCTTCCGATGTGCTAGGCGCTGGCCGGTCGTCATCGACAGGCTTCGTGTGGGCAGCGCGGTCAGCGTGGATCGCCGTCGTGGTGCTCGCCGGCGGTCCGTTGAGCGACTCGCTGGCAACTCGCAGCGACCCCGTGGCGTTGACCGCGGCAATCATGCTCTGGGCGGGATGGGGTGTTGTCGCGACCGCACTGCTCGTGCCCTCGACGGTGTCGTTGACCGTCGCCCGTTCGCTCGTGCCCGCTGGCACGGTGGGCGTCATCATCGCAATCGTCGGCGCCGCGGATGGTGCTCGACTGTCGGGTGTGTCGATGGCTGGAGCGCTCGCGGCATGCGTCGTCTCGTGTTCGGTCGTGGCGAGCGGCGAGTTCGGACAGGCGTTCGTGCAGGCATCGGCCTACGGTGACGAGCGACGCTTCGTGCTTCGGCCACCCGTGTCACTGATGATTCCGGCAGTGGTGTCGTGGTTCGTCGTCTGCGCCGCACTGATCATTGGACCGTTGGCGCTGGCGGCGCGAGCGTGGCTCCTCGGTGTTCCGCTTGCCGCGTTCGCGTGTGTTGGCAGCTGGTTGCTCGCCACGCGCCTGCACCGTTTGTCGCGTCGATGGCTGGTGCTGGTGCCCGCCGGCGTGGTGATCCACGACCGCAGCGTGCTGGCGGAAACGGTGATGATTCCGGTCCGCACCCTCAGCGGCGCCCGCCTTGCGTTCGCCGACACCGAGGCCGCCGACCTCACCGGGCCCGCAGCCGGCCACACTGTTGAGCTCAGCTTCGCCGAGGTGCAAACGGTGGTGGTCGCACCGACCCGCGAGCACGCGCGAGGGCGGGCCCTTCACGTTCGCTCGGTGCTGGTGGCACCCAGCCGACCGGGCCGGTTCCTGAGTGCCGCCGCGGCCACCGGGCTGCACGTCGGCTGAAGCATTCCGGCCATGGCCGGTCGGCGTCACCGGGTTGGAACACGAGCCCGAAATTCCGGCCGGTGATCCGGCTGGGCGGATCTACCGGCTCGATGCGACGATGCCGCCGCCGAGCACGCGGGTGTTGGACAGGTCGTACAGCACCACCGTCTGGCCAGGGGCCACGCGCCGTTGGGGGGTGGCCCAGGTGACCGTGTTCGCCGTGATCGTGGCCAGACGCGGCGAGCCGTGAGCACTGCACTGCACCAGCACGTCAGGCGCCCGCTCCGCTGACTCTCCGGACTCTCCGGACGTCTCGCGGCCGGTCCAGGTGAGCGCGGTGAGCACGAGGTGGTTGTCGTCGAGATCGGCTTCGTTGCCGACTACCACCACCGCGCGCCGGGAGTCGACTTCGAGCACGTACCGCTTCGGGCCGCCGCCGGGCAGGCCGATTCCACGACGCTGCCCCACGGTGACCATCTCGATCGACGCCACCTCACCGAGAGCTGTCCCGTCACGGTCGATCACCTGTGCCGGGCGGAACGGGATGCGCTCGCCGAGGAACTGGGCGCGCCCGGCGCTGTGGGTGATGAAGCACACGTCCTGGCTGTCGGGCTTGGTGGCCGTGCGCAACCCGGCCAGCACGGCCCGCTCGCGGACTTCGGCCTTGGTCAGGTGCCCGACGGGGAACAGCGTGCGGGCCAGCTCGCGCTGGGGCAGCATGTGCACCACGTAGCTCTGGTCCTTGTCGGCATCGGCACCGCGGGCCACGTAACGGATGCCGTCGTGGGCGACGATGCGGGCGTGGTGGCCGGTGGCGATCGCGTCGAAGCCGAGTAAATCGGCCCGCTCGCTGAGGCGCGCAAACTTGAGGTGCCGATTGCACTCGATGCATGGGTTCGGGGTAGTGCCGTTGGCGTGAGCATCGACGTAGGGCTGCACCACGGCCGTGTCGAACTCCTCGGTGAAGTTGAACACGAGGTGGTCGATGCCGAGGTGTTGGGCGACTCGTCGCGCGTCGTCGACATCGGCGACCGAGCAGCAGCCGGTGTCGCTGGCCCCGCCCCACAACCGCATCGTCACGCCGACCACCGCGTGCCCGGCAGCAATCAGCTCGGCTGCGGCCACCGACGAATCGACACCGCCGCTCATCGCGCACATCACCTTCATCGACCGAACCCGCGGATCCGGTCGATCGCCGCGATCAGCACGTCGACGGCACGATCGATGTGCGCCTGTGTGGTGCCGTGGCCGAGAGTGAGCCGCAACGCCCCACTCGACCACCGTCGATCGACACGCATCGCCGACAACACGTGCGACGGCTCCATCGCACCGGCGGCACACGCCGACGCGGCGCTGGCGCACACGCCGGCTTCATCGAGGAGGTAGAGCAGCGCCTCGTTTTCGATGTCGGCGATGCACACGTGTGCCGAGCCAGCCACCTTGCGGTCGCGAGGCACCGTCTCGCGCACGTCGGCAACACCGGCAACGAGCCGATCGACGAGCTGGTCACGCAACGCGCCGATACGCGCGTTGTCGCCGTGGCGTTCGAGGTCGGTGAGCCGCAGCGCCTCGGCAAGTCCGACGGCGCCGGCCACGTTCTGGGTGCCGCTGCGGCGCTCGCGTTCTTGGCCACCACCGATCAGCAGCGGAGCGAAGCAGCCGGCAGTGCGCTCGACGAGCACTCCGATGCCCTTTGGACCACCGAACTTGTGGCCCGACAGCGACAGCAGATCGACATGTGGGGTGATGTCGCGAAGGTCGACCCAGCAGGCGGCCTGCACGGCGTCGGTGTGGATCCGCACGCCGGGATGACGGCGGCGGGCCACCTCGGCCGCGGCAGCCACATCGGAGATCGATCCGACCTCGTTGTTGACGGCCATCACCGACACGACCGACACGTCGGCATCGATCGCTGCGGCGAGTTGGTCGAGGTCGATCACGCCGGCGTCGTCGACACCCACAACCCGCCCACCGACGTGCTCGACCGCGTGGAGGACGGCGTGGTGTTCGGCTGCCGAGCACACCGCAGTGCCACCGTGGCGGGCGGTCGTGCCGATGATCGCGGTGTTGTCAGCCTCGGTTCCCCCACCGGTGAACACGATGTCGCCGGGGCGGCACCCGACCACATCGGCGACCACGTCACGCGCGTCATCGAGGGCGGCGCGCGCCTGTCGGGCGAAACGGTGCGACCCGTTTGGGTTGGCGAAGTGCTGATCGAGCAAGGGCAGCATCGCCTCGATCGCCTCACCCCGCATCGGCGTGGAGGCGGCATGATCGAGGTAGGTGAGCTCGGCCGGCATGGCCACCACGCTACCGGCGGCCGCGAACCGGCTGCCCGGCATTCCGGCGCTGGTACCTCGCCACGACGCACAGCAGGAACGCCTCGGGGTGGACCGAGGACGGGCGTTGATGCCCGATCGCGCGCGCAGCCTTGTCGGCCAGCACCCGGGCCACGTCGATGCGGGCGTCGGCGTGTAGCTCGCCCGAGCGCATCAAGAACGCGCGTAGCACGGTGTACTGCTCGACTGTGATCGGCGTGGGATCCAGCGATGCGGCGTACACCTCGTGGCCGGTCGGCACCGGGAACCACAACGCCGGCGGGAACGCGCGACGCAGCGGATCACGGATGACGATCGTGCCGGCAAGCAGATCACCGACACGCTGGTGGCGGCGGGTTCCCAACACGAACAGCGCACCGGTCACACCTCCCGGCGGAATCAGCTTGTCGACGAGGCCGCCCATCATCCGCAACGTTGCATGGCGCACCGTGATGGGTGCACCCGCTGTGGTGACGGCACGCAACCCGATCCACATCTTGCCCAGGGTGCGACCGCGCCAGAACGTTTCCATCACCACCGGGTAGCCGAGCAGGATGACGGCGGTCGCGATCGCAAACAGCGTGTTCGACAGCGAGTCGCCCACGTCGCCGACAGCGAGCGCCACGAAGCCGATCACGATCGCCGAGACGAACAGCGCCAGCGCTTGCAACGCGAGGTCGATGATGCCGGCCGCCACCCGCGAAGCGAGCCCGGCGGTTTCCAGCTCGAGCACCACCGCCTCGGGGGTGACGATGCCGTGGTCGAACGAACTCACGACCTGGCGACGCATGGCTCTGCACCCTACGCCGCTACGGTGAACCGCAGTGGACATCGATGCCTTCGTGGCCGCCAACCAAGACTCGTGGCTGCGGCTCCAGCAGCTCACCAAGCAGGCCCGCCGGATCAAACGGTTGAACCCCGTAGAACTCGATGAACTGATCGCACTGTACGAGACGTGCGGCGCCCATCTCGCCCATGCGCGTGTGCGGTATCGCGCCGATTCGACGTTGATCAACCGACTCACCCTGCTTGTCGGTGACACCTACAGCGTGCTGTACGGGCAACGCGCGCCCGAGATCCGCCGGACCGCGATGACCTTCGCCACCGCCACGTTCCCCGCCGCAGTGGTCTCGCTGCGCCGGTTCATCCTCGCCGCATCGCTGCTCACGTTCATCCCCTGGGCGGTGTTCCAGGTGTGGCTGTCGGTCTCACCGCGGGCGTTCGATCTCGTCGCTCCCGAAGCCGCCCGCGAGGCCTACATCAATCAGGACTTCGAGAGCTACTACTCGTCGCAACCGGCCCAGAACTTCGCGACACAGGTGTTCTTGAACAACGTCCGCGTGGCCTTCGTCGCCTTCGCGGCCGGCATCTTGTTGTGTGTGGTGACTGCGGCGGTCTTGGCCTACAACGGAGCCAACGGTGGCATTGCCGGGGGGATGTTCACCAACGTCGGCCAGGGCAGCACGTTCTGGGGGTTGATCTTGCCGCACGGCCTGTTGGAACTGTCGGCGGTGGTGGTCGCGGGAGCAGCCGGGTTGCGGATCGGGTGGACCGTCATCGACCCGGGCGACCGTGCCCGCCTCGGCGCGCTCGCCGAGGAGTCGCGCCGCGCGGGGAACGTGCTGGTCGGGTTGATCGCTGCGTTCTTGCTCGCCGCGCTCGTCGAAGGGTTCGTCACCGGTCGGCCATGGCCGACTGCGGTGCGGGTGGGAATCGGCGTGGTGGTGTTCCTCGCGTTCTGGGGGTGGACGATCGTGTACGGCGTTGCGCAGCGAGACCGTCCGTCGGCGCCGGCCGGGCCTGGCGTCAGAGCCGCCCGGACGCCTTGAGCTCAAGGTAGGTGTCCACCAGGCGCACCGCGAGGAGCCCGGGTTCGGCGTCGACCACCAGCGCTCCCGCCGAGCGCAACCTGGCGGCCACCCGCTCACGGGCATCGATCGCGGCGACAGCGGCCGCCTGGCGATAGGCCTCGCTGGCCCACTCGGGCCCGGCCCCATCCCCCGTCCCTCCCGGCCGCCGGGCCCAGCCGGCGATCACCGGATCACGAACGCTGGCGACCACCACCACGTGGCGGCGCACCAGAACCGCCAGCGCCGGACGAATCGTCTGTTCAACGGTGGCCTCCGTCAGATCGGTGAACACCACATACAGCGACCGTCTCCGAAAGCGGGCCGCAGCAGCGGAGAACGCCGCCAGATAAGCGCTCTCGCCGAGATCGGGTTCCAACAGGTACATCGCTTCGGAGAGCCGGCCGAGATGGTTGCGCGCATTGGTCGCAGGGACGATTGCGCGCACCTGCCGATCGAACGCGACCATCCCGATCCGGTCCCCCATGAACGCCGCCGCATCGGCGAGCCCGAGGGCTGCATCCATCGCGTGTTCCACCCGCGGGACCCCGTCGACGGTGCCCGCCATCACCCTGCCATTGTCGAGCAGCATCACGACGGTCTGGTTGCGTTCCGTACGGAACTGCTTCACGATCGGACGTTGCAGACGTGCCGTGCTCGCCCAATCGATCCGCCGGAACTCGTCGCCCTGGCGGTAGTCGCGCAGTTGATCGAACTCGGTTCCGCCGCCGGAAAATCGGACAGCTCGCACGCCCATGTCGGGAACACGCGGGGTACGCAACCGGCGCCGGACTGCATCGCGACTGGTATAGGCGGGCATCACCTTGATCGCCCCGGGCACACCGCGACTGGCCTGGCGGGCGGCGAGTCCGAGCGGCCCGGTCACTCGCACGGTCACACGTTCCAGTGGAAACCTGCCGCGCCGCTGCGGATGCAAGCGGGCGGTGATGCGTCGGCGCGTGCCACCTTCGACCACGGTTCGGAACGTACGCCGGGTGGCGCCGAGGCTCGGCCACAGCGCATCGGAAATCGTGGCCCGAACGGTTCGATCGGTCGGGTTGTCGATCAACCATGCCACCTCGGACGAACCGGTGGTGGTGTCACCCAAGCGAACCGTCTCGGCGACTTCGCGCTCCACATGCAGCACGGCCGGCGAACTGGCCAGCATCGCATCGACCAACACTGCGCCGACCAGCACTGCGTTCACCACCGCGAACGCCCACCAACTGCGCCCGGGCCACGCCAACAGCGCGCCGGCTGCGACCGCGCTCACTGCGGCCGTACGCGTGGTGGGAATCAGCATCGATCACCGCACGCGAACCTGCACTCCGGTTCCAGCCTGGCGCTCACCGCGGCGTGGGGACCGTCGCAAGCAGGCCGTCGAGCACGTCGTCGGCACGGGTCCCTTCGATCTCCAGTTCCGGACGCACGATCACCCGGTGACGCAGGCAGGGTTT
>JAYURF010000444.1:0-3769 GCA_043756365.1 Acidimicrobiales bacterium | reverse complement strand
TCCACGTCTGCCTCGGCGCCCACTTCGCTCGATTGATGATCGACGTGTTCCTCGAGCGGTTCGCTGCGCGCGTCAGCTCGATCGCGATCACGGGACCGGTCGTGCGCTCGCACAACGCCCTGGTGCGAGTCATCGAGGAACTGCCGGCGCGCCTCGAGCCCCTCGTTCCGTGAGTCACCTGCCGGTCCAGTTCTTCGCGAACCTCGTCGGGTCCACCGTGGAGCCGGCGGGGTGGGCCCGAGCGCGTGAGGCTGAGGGCTGGCACGGCCTGGGCGTCGCAGACCACATCTGGTCGGGCCGGACCACGTTCCCGCACTGGGCGGTGACGCTCGGCCAGATCGCCGCGCTGACCGAGCACGTACAGCTCATCTCGTGCTTCGCCAACAACCTGCTCCGCTCGCCCGTCGAGTTCGCCCAG
Source organism: Acidimicrobiales bacterium (assembly GCA_043756365.1). Lineage (GTDB taxonomy): Bacteria > Actinomycetota > Acidimicrobiia > Acidimicrobiales > Ilumatobacteraceae > VFMC01. The sequence continues at coordinate 3,351 of JAYURF010000444.1, read as the reverse complement.
GCGGCACTGACCGTCCAGCGCGCCAGCAACGGCCGCTTCGAAGCGGGCCTCGGGGCTGGCTGGGCACGCGACGAGATCGACGGCTCGGGGCTGGTGTTCCCCTCCGCCGGCGAGCGCGTGTCGAGGTATGCAGAAGCGATCGAGATCGTCCGCCGACTGCTCCGCGACGGCAACTGCTCCTTCGCCGGTGAGCACTACCGCATCGAGGTTCCCTCGATCGGGCCATCCGTCGACGAACCACCGCCGATCGTTGTCGCCGTGGGCGGTCCCCGGTCCATCCGCGAGCTCGGTCCTGTCGCCGACCGGATCGAGCTCACATTCAACGCGGCGGCGACACGAGGCGGCGACCTCAGCCGGAACACGCTCGGCGAGCTCGGCCGAGCACACCTCACCGAACTGCTCGAGCAGGCCCGCGCGCACGCACCCGACGTGCCGAAGGGCATCTTTCTGACCATCGCCTGCGGTGAGGACGACGCCGTCGTGCGGATGCGCGAGTCAGGTGCATTCGGCATCCCCGAGCTCGCTGGCACAGCGCAAGAGGTAGCAGAAGTCGTGCTCGCCCTCGTCGAAGACGACATCTCACGAGTCCAACTGACCCCGGCAACACCGACGACACTCGAGTCGATCGCTCCTTTCTTGCCGCTCACCGCACGGCGCGCCGCACCGTGACACCCCGCACCGTGACACCCCGCACCGTGACAACCCGCACCGTGACACCCCGCGCCGCGAACGCCGAGGCGGCCACGACCAATCCTACGCGGCGACGCGGCCGCCCGCGGGCGAGCGGTCGGGCCACCGAGCTCGACGTCCAGGACGAGATCTTGCGCGCCGCTGCGACGCTCTTTTCACAGCAGGGCATCGGCGCCACCAGTCTCACCGACGTCGCCGCTGCGGTCGGTGTCGCACCTCCTTCGATCTACTACCACTTCGACAACCTCGACGCGATCGTCGGCACGCTGCTGGACTACGTCGTCGTCGAATCCTCGGTCTTCGCGACGAGCGTCCATAGCGAACCCGGCGACGCCGCACACCGGCTCCACGCGTTGATCGCCCAGCACGTCGAGCGCCTCACCCGTGGCCCCTTCGACCTGTGGTTCGTCGCCGGCCTCACCGAGCACGACACCAAACGGTTCCCCGGCGTCGGTGGCCGCGCGAACGCGTGGCGCCGAGCCGTCGCCGGAGTCGTGGCCGAGGGCACCGCCTCGGGCGCCTTTGCCCCGATCGAACTCGACGTCGCCGTCAGCGCCATCAGTGGACTGGTGTACGGAGCGCTCGAGCTCAAACACCGCGGAACGCCCGTCGATCCTGAACAGATCGCGAAGCTCGCAGTGCGGGCGCTCGCGTAGCCAACCGAGCACATACCGAGACCGCAGAGGAGCCAGTTATGTCGAGCCCGATCGAAGAGGCGCACCGACCGAGCTCGACGAGTTCCACGTCTTCGTCGCAACTTTTGTCGCCGCGTCGGCGGCGGCACGGTCGTGGTGATGACATGGGCAAAGCCGATGGGATGGAGGCTGCGGTCATCGTGCGTGCGCTTGGTCGCTGTTGCCCGCTCCACCTCCCGGAGCGCCGGGCCTCAACAGGTGGGGAATTTCAGTGAGCAACTCCGGGGAGGTGCACGTGAGCGTGATCAATATTGGCCTGTGAAACGAGTTCTTCGCCCTCGACGCGTACGACGTGGATGTCAGTGACGGACTCGGCTTGGGTGACTGCTGAGGTGATGGCGTCGAGCAGCGTGGGGGCTTCGCGGTCGTCAGGTGTTGCGACGGACGTGCCGTCGGATCTGCTTGGCGTGGTTATCGGTGTTTTTCGGTGTCGACCACACCCCGAACGGATGCGGTTGATCACCGCTGACTACGGAGGGCTGTAGACAATGTCAACTATCGCCGAGAAGCCCTGGGCCGACGGAATCGGGTTCGGATCGGTGAGGGCGCTCACAGAGGAAACTGTCGCCGCCAACCCGTCCGGAACTCGCTCGGGACGCGGAGGGCGGTCGTCACCACCACCCCGCCCCCGAGGGCCATCAAGGCAACGGCGATCAACGCGTTGTGGAACGAGGCGATTGGGATGACATCGGCATTGCCCATGATCGCGATGACCGTGGCAACGCCCAGACCGGCGCCGAGTTGGCGTAGTGCGTTGAATGCGGCGGTTGCCTGTCCGAGTTGTGACCCGTCGATGCTGCGCAGCGCGAGCGCTGTGATTGGTGAGTAGACGATGCCGAACCCGATGTTGAACAGCACTGCTCCTGGCAGGATCCCGAAGAAGTAGTTGGCGTCACCATCCAATCGGACAACCTGCCAGAGCATTCCCAGGGCGGGAAGCAGCGCCCCATAGGCGATCACCCGTCGCGTCCCCAGCCGCTCGGCGTACCGACTGGCGACGACTCCGGTCACCGATGACACGATCGGGAACGGCGTCAGCGCAAAGCCGGTGCGCAACAGCGAGTAGTGCCAGTGCTGCACCAGGAGCAGCGGGTACAGCAGCCAACTGGCGGTGCCAGCGGCGGTCAGGGCGATGTTGACTGCGTTGACCGCTTTCACGGTGGGGAGCGAGAACAGCCCGACGTCGAGCAACGGTTCTGGGTGGCGGCGTGATCGGTGCACGAACAGTGGGAGGAGCACAAATGCGCCGACTGCGCAGAGGACGATTCCCGGGTGAGTCCAACCGAGGCGCGGGCCTTCGGTGATTGTTGCGGCGATCAGGCCGACGCCGATCGTGCCCATCGCCGAGCCGAGCAGATCGACCCGCGCCGTGCTGGCGTGTGTCGGGGCGCCTTCCGGCAGCCATCGTGGGGCGAGCACAAAGCTGGCAAGTATTGCGACCAGCGGAATGATGAAGATCCATCGCCAGCCAAGCTGCTGGGTGACGATCGCCGAGAACGACGGCCCAATCGCTGCGCCGAGCGAACCGAGTCCTACCCACGTCGAGATCGCGGTCAGGCGGCGCGACATCGGGAACCGCTCGATCACGAGCGTGAGCGACGCTGGCCCGGCGAGCGACGCGCCAACCGCCTGCCCGAGTCGCGCAGCCACGAACATCCAGGCCGCGCTGGCCAGCGCCAGGGCGATGGACGCGATGAAGAACACCGATAGCCCGACACGAAGGATTCGTCGCCGCCCGAGCCGGTCGGCCATCCGTCCGCCAATCAGCATCAACGATGCCATTGCGATGCTGTACCCGGTGAGGCCCCACGACAGTGTCGAGCGGCTGGTTCCCGCGAAGTCGTGCTCGATCGCCGGGAACGCGACGTTGACGGCCGTTACCGCGAGGCCGACGACCATCGACGTCGACGAGGCCAGCAGCAACGCACGCCACGCTTGGCGATCGACCCGCTCCTTCGTCGCTGGC
>JAYURF010000443.1:0-3791 GCA_043756365.1 Acidimicrobiales bacterium | reverse complement strand
CGCCGCGAGCTTGGCTTTCTCCCAAGCATTATCGGCTCGGGCGACGCATCGCTGGATCCACTCGACGACCGCGTGCTCGGATCGTTCGAGTCGGACCTGTGAGCATGTTCCTACTCGACACCCATGTCCTGCTCTGGGCATTTGCCGAACCGAACCGGCTCAGCCCGACCGCCGCCGAACACCTGCTCACCGACGCGAACGAACTGCTCGTTTCGGCTGCGTCGGCATGGGAGATCGCCACCAAGTTTCGGATCGGGCAGCTTCCGCACGTCGGCGCGTTGCTCGACCAGTGGGACGAGGCGCTCCGCCGTCTGCGCGCCACGCCACTGCCCATTGACGCAGCGCACGCTCTGCGCGCCGGGCTGTATCAAGCCGGGCATCGCGATCCATTCGATCGGGTCCTCGCGGCGCAGGCCGAACTCGTCGGTTGTCCGCTCCTCACGACCGATCCAGCATTTCACGAGTTCCCGATTACGACCATTTGGTAGCAGCGGCTGCGAGCGATCCGACGTCAGCTCGAGTGCTTCGCCATGGCCTGGGCCATGCGAAAGCGGGTGGGGGCGAGTTCGCCGCTGGCACGCCCGGCTCGCAGCGTGCAGCCCCACCACACGAGATCGTCGATCACGAGGTCGAGCGCGGCCTGCGTCATCGGGCTGACCGGATCGCCTGAAGCGTCGAATGCCTGGCCGACCCCACCGATCATCACGCTGCTGCGCAGCGGTGCAGCCTCCTGCGTCAGAACCGCCTGGATGAGGTGCTCGATCGCCCGCACCCCGCCGGTCGGCGAGATGCTGTAGCCGATGAACGCCAGGGGCTTGTTGCGAATCGCGTCACTCAGGTAGATGCTGTCGATTGCGTTCTTGACCGCTGGCGGCATCGAGTGGTTGTACTCGGGCGTCAAGAGCAGGTAACCGTCGGCAGTCTTGAGGGTGTCGTTCCAGCGCTTGACGACAGGATCGGAATAGGTGGGATCGGCCGGATCCCCGATCGATCCCGCGTGTTCTTGAAACAACGGCAGCTGCCACTCGCGCAGATCGAGCACCTCGACGTTGAGCCGGACGTCGGCGTGCAGCCGGCGGAGCAGCCACGGCAGCACGAAGTCGGCGGCGCGTCCAGGTCGGGTGGAGCCGACGATGAGCTGCACCCGCAACTCAGCTGCGTTCGTAGGGGTCATGAATCCGCGCTCTCTGGACAACTGTCCACCGGCAAGTCGGCGAACATCGGGATCGCTGCTCGCGTCCCGCAGTCACCAGCACCAACCACCACGATCCGGTCGATCCGGCTGTTCCGAACACCTGCGCCCACCGACTCACCATAGCCACCGCCCGACGCGGTCCGTTGTGACCGTTGCCCCTACGATCAGCGGCATGGAGCGCTTTGATGTCGTCGTTGTGGGCAGCGGTGCAGCGGGTCTCACGGCCGCTGTGATGGCTGCGGAGAGCGGTGCGACGGTTGGGCTGTTCGAGAAGTCCGATCTGTTTGGTGGCACCACGGCATGGTCGGGTGGGCAGTTGTGGATCCCGAACAATCCACATATGCCCGACGTTGGCGTGGACGACGACCGCGACCGGGCGATCACCTACATCATGTCGCTCTCGCGCGGTTTGCTCGACCTCGAACTGGTCACGGCCTACGTTGACGCCGGCCCGGAGATGGTGAACCGTTTGGAGGCGATCGCTCCGATCGAGTTCTACGCCGTTGGTGGCATGCCCGATTATCACCCCGAGTTCCCGGGGGGCAGCCCCGGCGGCGGCCGCACCCTCGAGTGCCCCATCTTTCCGTTCGTCGAGTTGGGCGACTGGGAGCAGCGGGTCACTCCGTCGCCGTACTTCGCCAATCCGCACATCACGATGAGCGAAACCCCGCTCGGCAAGGCGATCCCCGATCCCCCGTCGGCCGCCGAGCTCGACCGGCGGGCCGAACGCAACGAACGTGGCTGCGGCCAGGGGCTCGTCGGTCGGTTGCTCAAGGCGTGCCTGGACCTTGGGATCGAACCGCGCCCGAGCCACGCCGGGAAAGAGTTGATCGTGGACGATGGCGAGGTCGTCGGCGTGCGCTTCGCCACGTCTGACGGCATCGTGGAGATCGGTGCCGACCGCGGGGTCGTGCTCGCATCAGGTGGTTTCGAATGGGATGCCGACCTCTGCCGGGCGTTCTTGCGCGGACCGATGACCCACCCGGTTTCGGTCGAGACCAACACGGGTGACGGGCTGCGGATGGCAATGCGCGCCGGCGCGATGCTGTCTACGATGCGCGAGGCGTGGTGGATCCCGGTCGCCTCGGTGCCTGTCGAGGAAAACCCGATGGGCCGGGTACTCATCAACGGCCAACGGACCTTGCCCCACTCGATCATGGTCAACCGGAAAGGCCACCGGTTCACCAACGAGGCGGCCAACTACAACGCGTTCGGCTCGGCGTTCCACGTCGACGATGTGTCCCGGTTCGAGTACGCCAACCTGCCCTGCTGGCTCGTGTTCGACCAGGAGTACGTCGACCGGTACGGGTTCCGGGTCGCCTCCGGCGTGGAGGCGCATGGGGTGCCGGCGTGGTTACCGCGTGCCGACACACCGCACGAGCTTGCGGAGATCCTTGGCATTGACGGCGATGGAATCACCGCCACGATCGAGCGATGGAACGAGCAATGCGCAACCGAGCGCGACCCGGACTTCGGGCGCGGCGACAGCGCGTTCGACTGTTGGTGGGGCGACCCGCACCGCAAGGGCCGACCCGACGCCACCCTCGGCCCACTCCAGCGCGGGCCGTTCTATGCGATCGAGATCCACAGCGGATGCCTCGGTACCAAGGGTGGCCCACAAGTCGACACGAACGCGCGGGTGCTCGATGTCGACGGTCATCCGATCGCCGGCCTCTACGCCGCCGGCAACGCGATGGGCTCGCCGCTCGGCATGACCTACGGTGGCCCCGGCGGCACCATCGGCCCCGCGATGGTCTTCGGCTACCTCGCTGGACTCCATGCCGCCGCACGCGCCGCCAAACCCCAGCCGCAGTCTCAGTACGCCCCGTAGGCGACTGGTCCAGCGCGATGTGGAACGCGGATCTCGACGATGGTTACAGTGCGGCCCGCGTCCGGCACGATGAGGTGCTGCGCGGTTCGACAAGGTTTGACGAGGGAGATTTGCGTGAGCTCTGCTACGAGCGACCATTCCAGACGTTGGTTCGCCGACTCGACTCCCGGCGAGCGCTTTCCCGCCTGGACTCGCGGCAACGCTGCCGACGTGTTCCCAGACCCGATCAGCCCGCTCGGCCAGAGCCTGGTGCTGCGCCAGGGGATGAGCACCGGTTTGCGGGACGCCTACATCGCCCTCGGCACGCTCGACTACGACGAGTTCGAAGATCCGTCACAGCCCGATCTGTTCATGGTGTTCGGCGGCTACGCGTACAACCCCCTGTCGATGACCCGCGTTTTCGGGGCGCGCATGCCGGGAGCCACACCGGAGATGATCGACAAGGCGTTCTTCGATGACCGCGACGACGTGCCGCCGTACGACGAGCAGCCATGGCATGTCTCGGCCAAGCACGAGGCCCGGCTCGGCGAGTCGATGGCGTGGGCGATGTCGGCCCAGTCCATCCCCGAGCTCGACGCCGATCGACGGATGGCCCGCGCCCTGCGCGAGCACCGACCCGATCTCACACAGCTGACCGACCCCGCGCTGCTGGCACGAGCCAGATCGATGATTCCGCTGGTGCAGCAGACGTTCGAGAACGGGATGAGGGTCTCGACCCTTGCGTCACTCGGCCCTGGCGCGCTGGGCGCCATCTGCGAGGGGTTG
>JAYURF010000442.1:0-10860 GCA_043756365.1 Acidimicrobiales bacterium | reverse complement strand
CCACCCCCGCCTCAGTACGTCGGCTCGACGAACCGTACGTTGTCGTTCGCGGTCCTGCTCGACGAGTGGGATGCTCCGCCCGGGATGGGGCGCGATGTCGCAACGATGGTCGCCGCGCTCCAGAAGCTGATGGATCCGCCGACCGACAAGCCGCAGACCAGCGTCCCGCTGCCACCGAAGATGAGTTTCCATTGGGGCAGCTTCGTGTTCACCGGTTACATCACCAAAGCTGATGCCGTGTTCACCCTGTTCCGCCAGGACGGCTCTCCCGCTCGAGCCGAGGTGAGCGTGGCGATGACCGAGCACATCGACACACCCGGCGCACAGAACCCGACGTCTGGCGGACCGGCCGGGCGACGCAGCCGGATGCTGATCGAGGGTGACAACTTGCAGATCTTGGCGTATCGCGAATACGGGATCTCGGGCTACTGGCGGGCGGTGGCCGAGGCCAACGGGATCGATGACCCGCTTGCCGTGCAGCCGGGCACGATGTTGCTCATGCCGTCGCAGGACGACGCCAGGTCTGGGCGCTGACATGCCCATCACGGCCCCGAGCCAGATCCCTCGGATCACCGTCGACGGGACACCGCTGCAGCCACAGACGGCAGCCATGATGCTCGACGCGGTCATCGACGATGACTCGTACCTGCCGGACATGTTCGAGCTTCGCTTCGCCGATCCGGATCGCGTCCTGGCCGACGAGATGCCCTTCACGATCGGGGCCGAGGTGGAGATCAAGACCGGCACGCTCGGAGAGGATGCCTCGACGGTGCTGATCAACGGCGAGGTCACTGCGATCGAGGCGGTGCTCGACTCCTCGGGATCGTTCCTCACGATCACCGGCTACGACCAATCCCACCGCCTGCACCGCGGCCGCAAGACCGCAACGTTCAACGACGTCACGGACTCCGACATCGCGAGGAAGGTTGTCCGGGCAGCCGGGCTGTCGATCGGGTCGGTGGACTCGACGGACAAGATCCTCGATCACGTCAGCCAGGTCAACGAGACGGACTGGAACTTCCTTCAGTCGCGGGCTCGCGAGTCCGGCTACCGGGTGTTCGTCAGGGGCGGGAAGTTCCACCTCGCAGCTGCGGCTGAGATGTCGACGGGACTCGTTCCCGAGTTCCGGTTCGGTTCCGAGCTCACCGAGTTCCGGGCGCGGATGACTGCGAACGAACAGGTCGGGGAAGTGGAGGCGCGCGGTTGGGATTTCGAACAGAAGGAGGTCGTCAGCGAGAAGGTCGGCACCGTCATCTCGGCCGCGTCCCTGGACAGTTCCTCGATCGACGCGGGCACCATCGATGTGTCGTTCGGCTCGTCGATGTACGTGGTCACTGATCGAGCGATCGGCACGAGTGCTGCTGCGCAGTCGGTGGCGGAGGGGACGATGCTCGACATGTCGAGCGGGCAGCTGTACGCCACCGGCACGGTGACAGGCGACCCGCGCATCACGGCCGGCTCGACCATCAAGGTCACCGGAACCGGCAAGGCCTTCGACGGCGATTGGACCGTGTCGCACAGCCGCCACGAGTTCAACCATGACGGCTACCACACGCATTTCACCGTGTCGGGAAGCCAGGATCGGTCGCTCGCCGGCCTGATTGCGGGCATGTCCGGAAGTACCGCCAGTGCGAGCAAGCAGGTGACCCTTGGCGTGGTGATCGGCATCGTCACCGACACCGCCGACCCGATGAAGATCGGCCGGGTCAAGGTCACGTTGCCGTGGCTCGCCGCCGACTTCGAGACGTTCTGGTGTCGTGTCTGCTATCCCGGGGCCGGCGCGGAGCGCGGGTTGTTCGTGTGTCCCGAGATCAACGACGAGGTGCTGGTCGCCTTCGAGCATGGCGACATCCGCCACCCGTACGTGATCGGCAGCTTGTTCAACGGCCAGGACAAGCCCGACAGCACCAGCTACTCCTCGTCGAGCGACGGCGCGATCATTCGGCGCGCGTGGACCTCGCGCAACGGTCACAAGATCGTCATCCTCGAGGACCCGCAGAGCCCCGCCAGCGACATGATCAACCTGGTCACCAAGAACGGCGTGGTGATGAACCTGCGCGACGATGGCGAACTGTTCGTCGATGCCAAGAAGGCGATCTTCTCACTGACCGAGGAGTTCGAGATCTCCACGACCGGCGACATCAAGATCACCGGCAAGAACGTCACGATCGAGGCGCGGGCGAACTTCGAGGTGACGGCCACAGCGGGAGCGAAGGTCGATGGTGGAGCCCAGACCGAGATCAAGGGAGCGATGGTGAAGCTGAACTGATGGCTACTCAACGCGTGAACGATGCCTTCGTCGGCCAAGGGTGGGCCTTTCCGGTGCGGGTCAACGCCACGGGCGGCATCGCCCTGGTGTCGAACGAGCGCGAGATCGAGGAGGCACTTCGGTTGATCCTCGGCACCGCGCCCGGTGAGCGGCCGATGCGCCCTGACTTCGGGTGCCGAATCAACAACTACCTGTTTTCCGTGTCGGATGCCACGACCGCCGGCATGATCGCCGCCGACGTGAAGGCCAGCCTGGTGCGCTGGGAGCCGCGCATCGACGTGCTCGATGTCACCGTCGGCTTCGACGAACACGAACCGGCTCTCGTGTACATCGACGTCCGTTACCGGATCCGCAGCACCAACGACGCGCGCAACCTCGTGTTCCCGTTCTATTCGATCCCCGTCGAGCGAGACGCGATCGGACCAGCAACGTGATCATCCCCACTCCTCGACATCGCCAACACCGAACTTGGAGGCAACCGCGATGCCCCTCGTAGCCCCAAACCTTGACGACCGTCGCTTTCAACAACTCGTCGATGATGCCAAACGGTTGGTTCAACAACGCTGCCCCGAGTGGACCGATCACAACGTCTCCGATCCCGGTGTCACCTTGATCGAAACGTTCGCGTGGATGACCGACCTGTTGCTGTACCGGCTCAACCGCGTGCCGGACCGGCACTACGTCAAGTTCCTCGACCTGATCGGGGTCCAGCTCTACCCGGCTACGGCAGCCCACGCCGACGTCACGTTCTGGCTGGCCGGACCCACCACCGAACGCGTGCGAATCCCCCCCGGCATCGAAGTCGCAACGTCGCGTAGCGATGGCACGGACCCGATCGGGTTCAGCGTCACCGACGAACTGCTGATCGTGCCCTGCGCGGCAGCGAACCTCGCATCGAGCATCGCCGACGGCACGATCCGGTCCCACGACGAGACGATCACCGGCGACGGCGTGTTCTACCCGTTCGACTCGGTGCCCAAGGTGGGCGACACGCTCTACGTCGGGCTGTCCAACGCCGTGCCGCGCTGTGCGGTCACGTTGCGCTTCGCGTGCGACATCGACGGCATCGGCGTCAATCCCGACGACCCGCCGTTGGCCTGGGAAGCCAGCACCGCCGCCGGTTGGAAGGCATGTGAGGTCGAACACGACACGACGGGTGGACTGAACCGGGATGGCGATGTCGTCATCCACGTTCCACCCGGACACGAGGTGTCGGTGCTCAACACGGTGCGCGGCGGCTGGCTGAGGGCATCCGTGATCGCGACGACGGCCGATCAACCGGCGTACTCGGCATCACCGCGAATTCGTGCGCTGCGCGCCTTCACGATCGGCGGCACCACCGAGGTCGCCAACGCCGATGTGATCGAGAACGAGATCGTCGGGGTCGCGGAGGGAGTTGCCGCCCAGCGGTTCGCGCTGCAGCGTTCGCCCCTTGTTGCCGGCGCAGCGATGCGGGTCGAGGTGAGCGGCGGCGGCGACGACGGGTGGGACGACTGGCGGCAGGTGACCGGCTTCGCCGAATCGGCGAGCACCGATCGGCACTTCAGTGTCGACACCGGCGGCGGGGAGATCGTGTTCGGCCCGGCAGTCACGGAGTCCGACGGAGCGATCCGACAATACGGTGCGGTGCCACCACGCGGTGCCACGATTCGCGTGCGTCGCTACCTCGTCGGTGGTGGTCGCCGCGGCAACGTCAGTAGGGGCCGCATCACGGTGTTGCGGAGGTCGATCCCGTTCGTGCACCGCGTCGAGAACCGCACTCCGGCATTCGGCGGTGTCGATGCCGAAACGCTCGACAACGCAAAGATCCGCGGACCGATCACGCTGCGGACCCGAGACCGGGCAGTGACCTTCGAGGACTACGAACAGCTGTCGCACGACGCCGCGCCGGAGTTTGCCCGCGTCCGCGCAGTCGATGCCGACGGGACCGCTGTACGGGTGCTCGTCGTCCCATCGATTGCGGCCGGAGAGTACGGGCAGATCGGTTTCGAGCAGCTCATCCCCGATCCGGACGTGCTGCGCCGGATCGCCGCGCACCTCGACGAGCGGCGCACCATCGGTGCCAGAGTGGTGGTCGAACCACCTCGATACCAGGGCATCACGATCGTTGCGCGGGTGCGTGCCAGGCCGCGGTTCACGTCCGATGAACTGCGCGTCGACTGCCTCACTGCGCTGTACAACTACTTCCACCCGGTCGTCGGGGGATCCGATGGTGATGGTTGGCCGTTCGGCCGCGCGATCCACGTCGGCGACGTGTATGCGGTGCTGCAACGCCTTCCCGGCGTGGCCGTCATCGACGATGCCCGCCTGTTCGCAGCCGACCCGGTCACCGGCGAGCGCGGCCAATCGGTGCAGCGGCTCGACATCGATCCCGACGCCTTGGTGTTCTCCTACGAGCACCAGGTGCTGGTCGAGGAAGCGTGACATGAGCCGGGGGACCACACCGGGAGCACCGATCCGTCACCGCTTGGGCGACGCGTTGCCGGCGATGTTCCTCGACGATGCGTTCATCCAACGGTTCTGCGATGGGCTCGACGATGTGCTCGCTCCTGTACCGAGCACCCTCGACAGCTTCTCGGCGTTCCTCGATCCGCAGCTCACGCCTGCGGACTTCCTCGAGTGGCTCGCCGGCTGGGTCGGGATCGAGATCGACCGCACCTGGCCGATCGAACGGCGGCGGGCGATGGTGGCGAATGCCGCCACGTTGTACCGGCGGCGGGGGACTGTCGCAGGACTGGCGGATCTGGTCGAGCTGTTCCTGGGAGTGCGACCCGACATCGTCGAAGGCGGCGGAGTCGCATGGTCGCGGATACCCGGGGCGAGCATCCCAGGCACCGACGGCGGAACACTCGTCGTTCGTCTGCAGATGGCCGAGCCAAACCCATCCACCGTCGCCAAGCTCGATAGGCTCGTCGGGGCCAACAAGCCGGCACACCTCTCTCATCGGGTCGAATTCGTGCGGGCCGCGCCTGTGCAAGGCGGCCTGAAACCGTTGCCACCTCCGACGAAGGAGCAAGCGTGATTGTCTGCAAGCGGTGCGGGAACCACAACCCCGCTGGCGACGAGTTCTGCGGATCGTGTGGGGCGTTCCTCGAGTGGGAGGGCGAACGCATCGCCGAACCCGTAACCGTCGCACCGCCCACCGCGCTCCCCCCTCCCGTCGGATTGGTCACCCGCATCAAACAAGCTGTCCTCGGCGACGAGCCGTCGATGCCGCCGCCGTCGACGGGACCGGGCGCAACGCCACCGTCAGCCCGACCCGCTCGCCCGCTCAGCCCCCCGAACACGCCTAACTCCCCGGCGCAGCCGGCATCCGGGCCCAACGCTTCGATGGCGGCCGCCCTGGTCGCGAGGCCGGTCGCGCCGCCACCGCAGGAACCACGGCAACCCGTTGCCCAGGCACCGACCTCGGCCGCCGAACGACCCAAGCCGCAGGTGATCCAGCCGCCCACACGTGTGGTCAACCCCGGCGATTTGGTGTGCGGGGCGTGCGGCGAACCCAACGCCGCCGAACGCAACTTCTGCCGGCGATGCGGGGCTTCACTGGCCGAGGTCGTTCCGGTCAGGCAACGCTGGTGGAAGCGAGCCGGCGGAACGAAGAAGTCGAAGGCAACCGTCGTGTCTGCGGGCCAACGCCCCATGGTGGCCGGTGCCAAGGGCGGTGGGATGTCGAAGGGGGCAGCGCGCGGCGGCCGCAAGATCAAGGGTGGCCTCTTCGGAGGGTTCGCCAGCGTGCGCCGGGTGCTGGCGCTGCTCGCGATCATCGGCATCGGTACCGGTCTCGCCGTGCCGGGGCTGCGCTCGACGATCATGGACAAGGGCGAGGATCTGTTCGGCGCAGCCAAGGACAAAGTCGACCCGTCCATCACCCAGGTGAGCCCGGACAACACGTTGTCGGTCGCGACGTCAGCCACGCCCGGTCGCGAGGCGACGATGATCGCCGACGGGGCGACCAACACCTTCTGGGTGGCCGCAGCCGAGGCGACCGAGGCCTCGGCGACGGTCACGTTCACCCCGCCGACCGATCTCGACCGGATCCTGATCACTCCTGGCGATCAGGAAAAGAAGGAGAACTTCAAGGCGCAACCGCGTCCGAAAGACATCTTCGTCGAAGCGCTCGACGCATCCGGTGTCACGCTGGAAACGGCGCAACTCGCGTTGGAGGACAGAGCCGATCCTCAGGAGTTCGACTTCTCGGCAGCGGATGTGAGTGCTGTGCGGATTGCCGTGCAGAGCTGCTACCCCGATCCCGCTCAGCGGGTCTGCGCGATCACCGAGGTCGAGTTCTTCAAGCAAAAGTAGCGACGCTCAGGGCACCTGTTCCCGAGTGGCTCCGGGGTTGGAGATCGTGATCACGCCTCCGTATGCGCACGCGCAGGTGGAGGCGTTGTTCAGCGCGGGGGCCCCGCCGACGTGCACCGTCGGCGAACCGGGCGTCCATGGCGCAGCCGTCACCGGAATGCACGCGCCAGGTGTCAATACCCCAAAAGCGGCCGAGGTCTGAGCTGCAGTGATCGGGTTGGCGATGCTCGTGCACACACCGAATGGGGCGATGTTCACCACCGGTTTGGAATCCAAGATGTTCGCCATCGGCTTGTTCTCGGCCATCACCCGATTGGCCGGCAACACGGTCAGAGTCGAGGGTGCAGCGCCGAACGTGCAGGTCATCATCGCCCCAGCGACCACCGGTATGCCCATGCACCCACGATAGTTCGGCCCTAGCGACCCGAAGCAGCCCGTTCGAGCAGCCGAACAGGCACGCGTCACGGCGCGGTGGCGGCCCGCTTTGCTGCGGTGTAGTCGGCTTTGCCGTTCGGGGCGCGCGGGACCTCGTCGATGAACACCACTCGCTTGGGAGCTTTGAACCCGGCGAGCTGTCCCTTCACATTGGTGATGATCTCGGCTTCCGTTACTTCGGAGCCCTCGTCGCGGGACACGACCGCGGTGACGGCCTGACCGAACTTGTCGTCATCGACACCGATCACCAGGCAGTCGCGCACCCCGGCGACGCGCTTGACAGCTTCCTCCACTTCCTCGGGGAACACCTTCTCGCCACCGGTGTTGATCAGTTGGCTGCCGCGGCCGAGCAGGATCAGCGAGCCGTCCTCGGCCACCTTCGCCATGTCGCCGGGGAACGAGTAGCGCACCCCGTCGATGGTGCGGAACGTGCGCGCCGACTTCTCCGGGTCCTTGAAGTAGCCGAGCGGCACGTTGCCGCCGGCGGCGACCATGCCGACCTCGTCGGAGCCGGGTTGCACCTGACGGTCATCGTCGGTGAACACCTTGGTGTCGGGCATCTGGGAGAACTTCGCCGTCGACGGCGGCATTCCCTTCATCGTCATCGAGATGCCCATCGCCCCCTCGGTCGAGCCCATCGCGTCGAGCAGCACCACCTGCTCGATGCGATCGAGGAGCTGCTGTTTGACTTCGCTGGTCCACATCACCCCGCTGGAGATCATCATCTTCAACGACGACGTGTCATACGGTGTGCCGCGCTCGACGGCTGCGTCGAGTGCGGTGATCATCGGTTTGGAGAACGAGTCGCCGACGATGGTGATGCCGGTTGCCCGCTCGGCCTGGATCAGGGTGAGCAGCTCGTCGGGGTCGAGGGATCGACTCCGCATCGTGGCGACCATCCCGCCGGCGAGCAGTGGGATGAACGCTCCGAGCCACATCCCGGTGCCGTGCATCAACGGCGCGCACGGCACCGAGATCAGCCTGGTGCCGGCTTCGGTTGCGTCGCGGACTGCAGGCCCGACCGCTTCGGCGTTCGCTGGCGGAGCCAATCCGATCAGGGGGAATCCACTGGTGAGGTACCCGGCTGTCATGGCCCCTACGGCGTACATCACGCCCTTGGGCATGCCGGTGGTGCCGCCGGTGTAGAGCATGTAGATGTCGTCTTCGCTGCGGGTGATGCGCGGCATCGGCGCTGCCGTGGAGATGATGTCGTCGAAGCGGATCGCCGTCACCACCTCGTTGGCTGCGCCGTCGTCGACCACCACGAGCAGCTTCAGCTTGGGAAGCCGTTCGATCACCCGGGCGACGCGATCCGACAGCGACGAGTGGAACACGAGCGCTTCGGCATCGGAGTTGTCGAGCAGGTACCACAGCTCGTCGTCGAGGTAGCGATAGTTGACGTTGACCGCAACCCCGCGCATCTTGAACGCGGCGAACTGCGCTTCGAGGTACTCGTTGCCGTTGTACAGATACAGCCCGATCTTGGAGTCGGGCCCGAGTCCGGCTTCGGTGAATGCTGTGGCGACGCGGGCGCTTCGATCATCGAACTCCGTCCACGTGCGCCGGGTGCTGCCGTGCACCAGCGCAGTCGTGTCACCGATGTGATCGGCGATCGATTCCCAGATGGTGGCAAAGTGCATTTCCATTGCGCGATGGTATGCGCCGGGACGATTCAAACTTTCGTTCTGGTCACGCGAATCCGGCGTAGAGCCGGGATTGCGTGACCAGAACGGTGTGATGCGGGTCAGCCGACGGATTTGCCGTACATCTCGCCGAGGGGGTCGCTGATCAGTTCGAGTCGTTCGCCGTCGGGGCCGGCAAAGTACATCGACGATCCGTCGACATGGGCGTAGTCGATGCCGCGTTCGTCGAAGCGGTCCTTCACGGCCTGCCACTGCTCGCGTTCGATCGAGATGGCGAGGTGATGATGGCCGCCGAGCACCTCGGCGTAGGGCTGCAGCGGTAGTCCGGGCAGATCGAAGTAGGCGAGGCAGTTGCCCTCGCCGATGTCGAAGAAGAAATGCGTCGACCCCGCGTAGTCGCGGTTCTCGAACATCTCGATCAGCGGGAACCCCAGCACACCGTCGAAGAACTCGACCGTTCGTTCCACGTCGGAGCAGATCAGCGCGACGTGGTGCACGCCGCGGGCACTGCTGGCCGGGCGCGACTCGCGAGGCCGGAGGTGCCGCGCCGCAATCTCGGCGCGTCGTTGGTCGAGACGCTGGCGCTCGGCTGCGTCGACCCCGTGGTCGGTGCTCATGCTGTCACCCACACCAGGACCTCGGCGCCGTCACCGGTGGCGGTGAACCTCAGCGGCGCAGTGTCGCTGGTGCCTTGGAGACGTACCGCGTCGCCGGTCGATAGGTGTTCCAAGTCGTCAGGGGAGCCGGATTCGAGCGTGCCGGCACCAACGGCGATGAACACGTGCACGTGGCCGCCGGCAGGGACATCGACGCCGTCGCCGGTGGCGAGGCGTGCCCCCCACAGCACCGCATCACGCTGATTCAACGACACCGCGCCGTCGTGGCCGGCACCCGACGCGATCGCCACCAGCCCGCCCGCGGCAAGCGCGTCGTTCACATCTCGCTGCTCGTAGCCGGGAGCCACCTCGTCGGTGTCGGGCAGAACCCACATCTGCACGAAGTGCACTGGTTCGTCGGGGCTCGCATTCTTTTCGCTGTGGCGGATACCGGTACCGGCCGACATGCGCTGTGCCAACCCGGGGTAGAGCACGCCGTGGTTGCCCTCGCTGTCGGTGTGCTCGAGTCGTCCCGACAGCACCCAGGTGACGATCTCCATGTTGCGGTGACCGTGGGTTCCGAATCCCTGCCCGCCCGCAACGACGTCGTCGTTGTTGACCAGCAACAGGCCGTGTCCCTGGTGCTCGGCTGCCCAGTGGTTGCCGAAGTTGAACGAGTGTTTCGAGTCGAGCCAACCAGCATCTGTGAGGAAGCGTTGGTCCGAGCGGTGGACGTTGATGGTGCTCATGATCAATGACAACATGCTTGTGTACGCAACAATTCCCGGCGAATCCCACGGTGGAGAATATGTACTGTGACATGGGGACATCCTCGGCGTTGCCGAGGATGTCGCACCCGATGGGTCAGCACCAGAGGCCTGCCCGGTCCCACACGAGTGGGATCTGTATGGAGCAATCATGCACCCATCGGTCTGTCTTGGCAAGGGGTGATTTGTGCGTTGAGGAACACGTGCAGATCGTCGATGGTGATGCCCTGCAACGTCGTCAGCCGATGGTGGCCGATGTCGTCGGCGATGGCCAGCATGTTCGGAACCACGACCACACGGCATCCGGCAGCAACGGCGGAACGGATGCCGGTGGGGGAGTCTTCGATGGCGATGCAGCGCGACGGCTCCACGCCGAGCGTCGCCGCGGCGATGAGGTACGGCTCGGGATGCGGCTTTCCGTTGGCGACATCGTCGCCGGTCACGATCGTGGTGAACGTCCCAGCCGGGAGCGAGCGGACCACCGCGTCGGCGAACCGCTTCCACGACATCGTCACGAGCGCCGTGGGGATGCCGGCCGCGACGATTTCGGCGAGCAGCTCACGTGCGCCGGGTCGCCACGGGATGCGCTCGTTGACGCGGGCGATCACCCCGTCGAGCAACAGGTTGACGAGATCGTCGATGGGCAGATCTATCCCACCGTGGTGGCGGATGTAGCGGGCCGACTCGCGGAGATCGAACCCGACGACAGCGTGCGAATGCTCGTCGTTCCAGCGGCCGTTGCCGAGTTCGTTCACTAGTTCATGCTCGCGTTCGAACCAGTACGGCTCGGTGTCGACAAGCGTGCCGTCCATGTCCCACAGCACCGCGCCAATGCGGCCGTCGATCAT
>JAYURF010000441.1:0-10907 GCA_043756365.1 Acidimicrobiales bacterium | reverse complement strand
GGAGCGAACCGCCGGTGGGTCTGACCCCCGATGAGTATGTAGTCGAGACCGTAGGTGGCGGACTCGTCGACAGCGGTGACTCTGACATACGTGGATGCCAGCGCAGGCTGATCGAGCGTCATCCGGATCGTGGTGAACCCTGCCGGGTTTGCCGCCTCAGTCGCCTCGTCATACTGGGCGTCGGGGATCGAGATCTGCGGCAATGGTGCCTGGGTCGCATCCGTGACCGTCAGCGACGTCGGCCCAGCAGTGGTGAGTGCCACACCACTGGTACACACCTGGTGACTGACCCAGTCGGACACACAGACCTGGTTGACGATCCACGTTCCCGCACGGTCATACTGAGGGAACGTCATCGTTCCGGTCACCACCCCGTTCACAAATGTGGGCGAGCTCAGTGGATAGCGGGCACCGCCATACCGAGAAATTGCGGCGGGAGACAGGCTGACGTTGGTTGGGCTACGGAATTCGATCCACGCTTCGCGCACCCCGGCGAGGTCGTCGCCGACCGCGAACGACAGGTCGAGCGTCGCCGGCGCGTTGGTCACGTCGATCGATGCAGGCGAGAAGTTGAACGACGACAACGTCGGGGCGGTCGTGTCGGCCGGGTTCGATACCACCATGAGCGGGCCATCCGAGATGGCGTCGGCCGTGGTGCCGGAGACCACACCGCTGTTCCCAGCGCGGTCGTAAACTTGCACGAAGGCGATCGTCCATGGTCCGGGTTCGGCGTGGCGCGGCAGGCCGAGTACCCAGAGGTTGCCCCCGTTCGGCAGCGATGTGCCGCTGGTGTTGAACTCGGCGCGATATGTGCCAGCCGATTCATCGCCGGCAATCCGATCGACAGCGCTGGCAAACAGGCGCATGAATTGGCTGCCCGACGGGCTGCGGAGCACCACCGAGAGCTGCGAGACGCCCGAGCCGAGGTCGGCCGTGTCGATCTCGGCGAACACCGATTGTGTGGCTGAACTCACGTCCACGGGGTTCGGTGACAGGCGAACGGCGCTCACCGTCGGACGAACCGTGTCACCATTGGACGTGATCGCGATGGATGCCGGACCGAGGTTGTTCGCAACACCGTAGGACACGGAGTTACCCACCTGATCGGTGGCGAGAATGGCGTCGAGCGTCCACGTTCCCGACTCGCGGTAGGTTTCGACGATTGCCGAGGAGGCGAACGTCCCACCGAGCGAGCCGCTGGTGGGGAAGGAGATCGTGAGGTTCTGGTTTCCTGATGGGCTCCGGAACCTCATGTACAGCTGTCCGATGCCGGAGATGTCGTCCGTTGCCGAGATCGTGGCATCAATCGTCGCTGCCGATGCCGTTACGTTCACTGCGGTTGGAACGAGTGTGAAGCTCGTCACTACGGGAGCCGCGACGTCCTGATCGGATCCGATCGGAAGGGGGGCGGCGGCCGCCGGTACGGGCGACGCCATGAGGAGGGCCGCGGCGACCAGCACCGAGCGCCGAATGCGCGTGGTGACCCGGCGCATGTGCTGTTGTTGGCTCGTCATCTTCGCCCCCGTTGTCGCTGTTGTCGTCACGGTAGAGACGCGCAGCAAAGGGCGAGCAAAGGCGTGGATTCAGACAACGAGCAGGTCGTGGATCACGAGCTCTCGACAGTCACCTGGGCGAGCGCCTCTGAAACCGTCGAGATTGCGCCTCGACCGTGCACGCCGTGGAACGCCGCGCCGAGCTTTCGCTTCGACGCCGACCGTGCGCTGCCGAGCCTCGCCGCTTCAGCCCGAGAACGGAACGGCAACTCACGTCGGTCCTCGCTCGCGTCGGCGATCCCCAACAGGCGCGCGGTGGTCTGGAAGTCGCCCAAGACGTGACAAACCGAGGCGAGCTCAACCGCTACTCGGTGGGTCTCGCCGATCCACGACATCCGGAGAGCACTCGCCGCCGAGTCGGCCGCCGCCCGCGCGCGGACGCCGTCGCCGTTCGCTGCCTGCACACGAGCGATCGTGCAGAACAGCCAGGGCTGGTAGATCGTGATACGCGCCGAGGCCGACAGTTCGAGCGCGCGAGCCGCATGGCTGAGCGCGAGTTCATGAAGTCCGTGGTCGGCGTGTAGTTCGGCAAGACCCGCGTAGACGTGGATCAGGGAGGCTCGATTGCCGAGCGCCTCGTACTCGGCGCGCGATTGTTCGAGATCGGCGATCGCTGGCGCGTCGTCGCCCACGTGCCGGCGACAATGACCGATGTACATGCGGATGTGGGGGACGAGCAGCTCCATACCCTGAATCTGCTCGGCCCGCTGCAGAACCCGGAGCTGTGTCTCGAATCCACGCTCGTCCTCTCCAGCCGAGACGAGAACAACACCTGTGAACCGCTGGCTCTCGAGAGCGAGGAACCTATCACCGCACTCCTCGGCCATGAGGCGACCCCGGTCGAGCAGATCCAACGCTTCCGGCCAGCGTCCTTGCCACCACCGGCGAAGACCCAGGTGGTTGCGCGCTTTCGCCCCAGTGGCCATATCGCCGATGTAGTCGGCCATCTCGATCGCGGCATCGAGATGTCCCTCGTCGAACTGGTGCAGGAATCCAGGACGGCCCCGGGCGGCGTGGACACGAGCCCGGACCGAACTCGGTGGGCCGGCGATGGCGAGGGCGGCGTCCTGCAGTTCCGAGTTCGCTCCCCACCAGCCCAGGCCGTACAGCCCGAGCTCGAGGGCGGCAACCAGTTCGAGTGCACGCCGATCGTCACCCGTGTCGGACAGGTGAGCGATCGCTTGGCGATGCCAGGTCAGCTCGCGCGACAGCGCCACCCGGAGCCGACCACCGTTCCGAGTCGTGGCCATCGGAAAGGCCACTGCAGCGGCACAGTCGAGACAGTGTTGCGCCAGTCGATCCAGCGCCGTTCGCCGGGCCGGCTCGCTGAGCATCTCAGCCGCAGCGGCGCGCAGTGGCTCTAACACCGAGTACGGCGAATCGGATCTGGTCGGCTCGTACTGGAGCAGGCCGTGCTCGACGAGGCGGCGGACCAGGTCGTGCACGCCCTCGACGCGACCCGTGAGCGCAGCAATCAGACTGACGTCGAGCGGACCGACGACGACCGACAGGGAGGCGAATGCATGCTGATCGGCGATCGCCAACTGGTCAAAGACCGCCCTGGTTGCGACGTGGATCGGGAGGGCGAACGAGACGTCGCCGCGACCAGCCACGTCCGCGAGTGGGACCACGCGCGCCAGGTCGGCGGCGAGCTTGATACCGAGCGGCAGACCACCCATGCGGCGACAGATCGTTGCGGCGACCCCGGGTTCGACCTCGACGTGGGGTGCAAGCGTCGCGAGCATCGAGCGGAGCAGTCGAACCGACGGTGCCGCTTCGATCTCGCAGGGGTCGTCGGAAGCCGGCAGCGACAGCGGATCGACCACCACGGCGACGGCAGAGTCGGAGGGAACGGGCACGCGGCTCGTGACAATCACGTCCACGGTGGGCGCAACACGACGGACCAGCCCGAGCACGCGACCCACGTGCTCGACCACTTCTTCGGCATTGTCGAGCACCACGAACCCACCCGGGTGACGACGAACCCAGCGCATGAAGCGGTCCTCGAGTCGGGAGTCGTCGAACTGCGCATTGCGGAGGTCGACCCATCGCGCTTCCCGGCCGTTTGCTACCGCACCTCGGGCGATCTCGATGGCGAATCGCGTCTTTCCGGCTCCCGGGGCGCCGAGCATCACCAGCGGCATCCCGCCGCCGAGCATCGTCTCGACTCGTTCCAGCAGCTCCTGGCGGCCGATCAGGCAGCCGCGACTGGATGGGATTTCGTCGAGGTCGTCATCGAACGCATCGGCGGACGAACCCATCGACGCGAGCCCACGGGTCAACACCGACAGCTCGAGCGCTCTCAGCTCGTCGCCCGGTTCGAGACCGAGGTCCTCGATCAGTCGGTTTCGAGCATGTTGGAACGTCTGAAGTGCGTCGCGGGCTCGACCACTTGCCACTTGGATTCGTAGCAGTTGGGCCCATCGCACCTCCCGGTACGGCTCGGCGTCGGTCATCGCGGTCGCGAACTGTTCTGCGCGATCGAGCCGCCCGGCAGCGATCAGCGCTTCGACACGAGACTCCTCGGCACTGAGGCGGGCTAAGTCGAAGCTCGAGGCGATGGACGAATGCAGGGGCTCGCCGTCAACGGCGAACGGTTGACCTGACCAGATTGCAAGTGCCCGGTCGAGGAGCTCCGCCGCAGCGAGAGGATCGTCGGCGAGCGTCCCGCTCGCCTCTCGGGTCAGCGACTCGACGATGTCGATGTCGACCTCCCAGCCATCGAGACGAAGTCGATAGACGCCCCCCGACCGTTCGACCGCTGCGCCACCCGGGGTGTCGGCGAGGATCCTCCTCACTGTTCCGAGGTGGACGTGAAGTGCTGCCCTGGCGCTTTTCGGGGGATCGTTCAGCCACACGACATCGACCAGTTGCTCTACCGACAAACCCGCGCGGCGCCAAAGCAGCGCTGTCAGGACCCGACCGGACATCCCCGCGACCACTATTTCGACGTCGCCGTAGCACAAACGTAGTGCGCCGAATGCGCACATGCGGGGGGCCGACGACTGCGCAACGAACCGCTCGTCGTTCCGACCAGCCATAAA
The DNA here is from genome assembly GCA_043756365.1 of Acidimicrobiales bacterium. Classification (GTDB taxonomy): domain Bacteria; phylum Actinomycetota; class Acidimicrobiia; order Acidimicrobiales; family Ilumatobacteraceae; genus VFMC01. Next base: position 6,310 of record JAYURF010000441.1, on the reverse strand, counting down.
CACAACGTAGTCGCTTCGTCCCCGCCTCGTCGCAGGAGCACGAGAGAAGAGCCCGAGGATCGGCTCTCCGCTGGAGTTGTTCGACCGTGTCGATTGACGACTTCGGGACCGGCCCGGGGATCAGCTCCACACCGTGGGACCCGGCGATCTGCGACAGAACGGATGGATTCGGGGTCCTCGTGGGACAGTGGTACACGGCCGTGACGATGAGCTGTCCGTCTGTCGTCCAGTAGCGCACGGCACAGGGAAGCCGTCGGTTGTGACCCTCCGCTCGAGTTAGATCGGTTCGGTCATGCCGGAGATCGCTCTCGTGATCAAACTGGCCAGCGGGCCACGCAAGGTTTCGGTCATCGCGAAATCGGTGCCACTCGGACGGGTGGCCGAGTTCGCCTCCTGTTTCGAGCCGGGCCCCCAAGGTTTCCGGTTTGCGGAAAAGTCGGGCGCGGGAGCAACCTGCTTGTCATACTCGGCGGCAATGGCAGGGCTGATCGATATGGACCAACTGACGAACGCTGAAGCGGAGATGTACGCGACATTCCGCCGGGCGCATTTGATTCCGTTGTGGACCGAGATTGGCGATCTCATGCCTCACACTCCTCGGCCACGTACCGTCGCCCATCATTGGCGTTGGTCGGAACTGCTGGCCGTCGCCCGAACTGCCGGAGCCTTGGTGCCGGTCGGCCGTGGCGGCGAGCGTCGGGCGATCGCTCTGGCCAACCCCGGTCTGGGCGATCAGCCGTTCGCGACCCCGACGTTGTGGGCAGCGATCCAATACCTCAATGCGGGTGAGAGCGCTCCCGGGCATCGGCACTCCCAGCAGGCGTTCCGATTCGTCGTCGAGGGCGAGGGCGTGTGGACGGTGGTCGATGGCGACGCTGTGTCGATGCGGCGTGGAGATTTTCTGCCGCAACCGAGTTGGAACTGGCACAGCCACGTCAACATGTCGTCCGGCGAGATGGCCTGGATCGACGGGCTCGACATTCCGCTGCAGTATGCGCTCGACACGACCTTCTTCGAGGCTGGTGCCCTCGATCCCGGGATCGGCGACCAGCCCGTGAGATCGCGGTCGGAGCGTCTGTGGGGGCATCCGGGTCTGCGACCAGCTCACGCCGCCGTGCCTGCCACGGGGACGCCGTTGCTGGTCTACCGGTGGGAGCACACCGATCGGGCGTTGAACGACCAGTTGGCTTTCGACGACGACCGCAGCGTCACCGCGGAAGCCGGTCATGCGGTCGTTCGCTACACCGATCCGGTGACCGGTGGGGATGTGCTGCCAACGATCCGAGCCGAGTTTCACCGCTTCCGACCGGGCACAGTCGGTGCCCCGCTTCGCGAGGTTGGTTCCTCAGTGGTGCAGGTGTTCGACGGTTCCGCAACGGTGTCGGTCGGCGACCAGACCTGGACGCTGGAGCACGGCGACCTGTTCGTCGTGCCATCGTGGCAACCGTGGCAGGTGCGCGCCGGGACAAGCGGCGCCGACCTGTTCCGCTTCAGTGACGCCCCCGTAATGGAACGCCTCGGGCTTGCCCGTCCGCACATCGATGGTGCCCCGACGAGTGCTGCTGGAGGACACGAATGAGACTGGTAACGGTCCGGAGCAACGGCCGGACGCACGCCGCGCGCGTCGAAGGCGACACATGTGTCACGCTCGACACCCCCGACGTGGGCACGTGGCTGGAGCAGCCCGACTGGCAATCGCTGGCTGCGGCTGCCGATGGCCCGGCAATCACGCTGGCAGATGTCGAGGTGCTCACACCCGTGCTCCGGCCCGGCAAGATCGTGTGCGTCGGTCTGAACTACCGCTCCCACATCCTCGAGATGGGCCGGGAGTTGCCGACCTATCCGACCTTGTTCGCCAAGTACGCCGAGGCGATCATCGGACCGACCGATCCGATTGCGTTGCCATCGGAGACCAACGAATTCGACTGGGAGGCCGAGCTCGGTGTCGTGATCGGGGGCACAGTGCGGCGTGCAAGCGAGGCCGAAGCTGCCGGGGCGATCGCCGGGTTCACGGTTGTCAACGACATCACCCTGCGCGACTGGCAGAACCGGACCCTGCAGTGGTTGCAGGGCAAAACGTTCGAGGGCACCACGCCGGTCGGCCCGGTGCTGGTGACGCCTGACGAGCTTCCCGGCGGGGTCCGGCCGAGCCTGACGATGACCTGCTCGGTGGATGGCGATGAGGTACAGCGCGCCGATACGGGCGACCTCGTCTTCGACCCGGTCGCGCTGGTCCGGTATGTGTCGACGATGGTCACGCTGCGCCCGGGTGATCTGATCGCCACCGGCACCCCTGGCGGCGTGGGACACGCTCGCGTGCCACCGAGATACCTCAGCGTGGGTCAGACCGTGATCACGGAAATCGACGGCATCGGCCGCCTCGTGAACATGGTCCGCGAGGGATGACCGACACGTGTCCGAGATGACTGCGGGTTGGTTAGCGGAACTGGACTCGATCTTCATCGGCGCGCTTGATCGCGTGCCTGACGACTCGTTCGCGGAACCGACCACGCTGCCCGGCTGGACGACGGCCCACGTGATCGCTCACGTTCATTTCAATGCGCTCGCGTTGTGCCGCCTGGTCGGCTGGGCGCGGACCGGCGTCGCCGCATCGATGTATGCGAGCGCCGACCAGCGGGCCGAGGAAATCGAGCACGGGGCGACGCAACGACCGGCGAACCTACGCGCGCTCGTCACGGCTTCGGCCGAGCGGTTCACGACCGAGTTCGGCGGCCTCACGGAATCCGAACTCGCGCGCATCGTGGTGACCGCGCAGGGCCGCGACATCCCCGCCGCCCAACTGGCCTGGCTGCGCTGCCGCGAGCTTGGGGTCCACTCAGTCGATCTCGGTGTGGGCACCGACTTCGACGACCTCCCGCCGGCGTTCGTCGAGGCACTGACGAACGAGATCCTGGCGAAACGCCTCGCCGGCGGCGAAGGTTCAACGCTCGCCGCCTGGCTCACCGGCCGCAATCTGTCCGGTCGCCTCGACCGCTGGTTGTAACCGACACAATCCGATTCTGGAGCGCGACGCTGGAACCGTGGCTTGGGATGCTCTTGCTGTCAGATCGGATAGATGATCGAGTTGGGAATCATCTCGCTGTCGTAGATGCACTCGCGACGGGCAAAGCGCAGCCCATCCTCGGTTCGCACAATCGTGTCGAATGATCGACCCACGTTGAACACCGTGGTCGTGTCGGAAAGCTTGGTGCGGAACACTGCGTAGTTTGCTTCGCAATCCCAGCAGTCCGGTGCTGCGCTGTGCACGATCGGGCTGCTGACGATGTGGCGCTGATAGTACGGGTCGTGGAACAGCGTGTCGTTGATGCTGTACACCCGATCGCGCAGCATGCCCCGGCTCGTGAACGCAAGTGTGGCGAGGGGAAGGTTGCGTTCGTGGTTCTCGCGCGGTTGCAGCCGGTACACACAGTCCTCGGTGAACATCTCGGGCCAGCGGTCCCAGTCGCCCGCATCGATGATCGACGTATAGCTGGCGTAGAACTGGATGATCGCCAACCAGTCGTCGAACGAGACGGTCATTCTGGTGCTTCCATCACCGCGCGCCAATAGTGGTACATCCCCCGGATCAACGTCTCGGTCACCATGTGCTCCGTATCGCCGACCTCACGGCCGCCCATCTCGGCGACGGTCCGAGAGTCTGTGGACTCGAAGGCCTGCTGGGAGAACTCGATCACCTCACCATCGTCGGCCGACACATAGCCGGCGGGGCCGAACAGATTCGCCTGCCGCAGCCGACGGGCGGTCATCTCCTCGGTGTCGTCGGCGAAACCGAAGTGGGTCCACACGAAATCGAAGCTGCCATGCCCGTTCGGCTGAATCTGGCGAGTCGACACGCTGTTGACCTGCTGCTGAAAGATCACGCTCGGGAACACGGTGGTCATCACCACCGACGGCCCACCCCACCACGGTTCGGGGACCACGTCGATCTGGCTCGGGTCGTGGAGCGTCATGTCCTGCTTGAAGCTCGACACCTGCGCGGTCGCCTCGCCGACCTTCCCTGCGTTGCCTCGCGTCGAGATCATCGCGGCATGCCGGAAGTGGCCGTCCATCCGCAACTGCGACGTGTTGTCGGCGCGCCACAGGCCGAAGGTGACGAACCAGGTGTGTAACAGCCCGGGGTGGTACGGGTCCTTGATGTTCTCCTGCATCAACTTCCAGTTGCCGGGAATCCGTTGCCGGTTGTAGCCGAGCAACGTGAGTTCGCGACCATTGAACAACCGGTCGAAGTAGCGCAGGATCGTTGGGCCTAGGAAGTCCTCGAGCGACTCGATGTCGTGGTCGAACGAGGCGAACACGACGCCGCCGCGCCGGGCGACCTTCAGCTTGGTGAGTCCGTGGTCGGCTGTGGCAAAGTCCTCGGGCATTCCACCGTGCACCTCGTCACCGTTCCTGACGCCTGCACGGAACGGCACACCACGCAGGTCGCCTTGGAGGTTGTACCGCCACTGGTGATACGGGCACACGAAGCCCGTCGTATTGCCCTCACGAACGCGGCAGAACCGCATGCCCCGATGGGCACACACGTTCTCGACGACGTTGATGTCGCCGGACCGATCGCGCACCATGATCACCGAGCGCTCACCGACAACGGTACGGACGAAGTCGCCGGGGTTGGGGATCTCGACCTCCAGCCCGACATAACACCAATGACGTCGGTAGAAGAACCGGTCCATCTCGACGCGATGCAACTCATCGCTGGTGTACACCCCGAACGGGATACGAGATGTTCCGTTGAACTCCCACTTCAACCCAGTCGCTGCGGTCATGGCGCTATTTGATCATCCTGTCTGCGATCACTCGGGGTCGGGCATGAGGAGCACCGGCTTGATCACCGAACCGGTGTGCATGTCGTGGATCGCATCGTTGATGTTGGCCAACGGGTACGTCGTGATCAGCTTGTCGAACGGCATTCGGCCAGCGAAGGAAATGATCGACCAGTGCCGGGATCACGACACGGGGTACGGACCGCCCCTGATTCACGCCGACGATGCGAGGGCTCTTGACGATCGTGTCGAGCACGTCGACGGCGATCTCGCTCCCGACCCCCGAGGCCACGATCTGCACCACGATCTCGTCGTCGCGCGGATCGTCAACGACAAGGTCTCGCTGTTCGAACGGCGCTCCCGCCGACCCGACGACAGCTCCGACAGCGGTGTTTGTGGACATCTGACGATGATGGCGTCCTCAGTTCGGTCACTCCAGCATTTTCCTCACAACGGAAACCAGATGAGTAGCTTGGCGTCGTGCGCAACGAGCCCGCCTACCCGTTGCACTCCGTCGACGCCGCCCTCCGCCTCGCCCAAATGCTGCAAGCGGGCGGCCCGGTGCGACTGAGCGATGTCGCCAGCGATCTGGACATCGCCGTGTCGACCGCACACCGGTTGCTCTCGGCCCTCGTTTACCGCGGTTTCGCCGAACAACTCCCGGATCGGCGATACGGCCCAGGCCTTGCGCTGAGACCGATGCCCGCGCTCGATCCGGCGGTGACCGATCTCCGTGACGGCTCGCAATCAGCAATGGCCGCCCTTGTCGAGGAGGTCGGCGAATCAGCGAATCTGGTCGTGCTCACCGATCTCGAAGTGCGGTTCGTCGCCACCGTGGAATGTTCCCGGATCCTGCGCGTCGGCGACCGCGCCGGCCAACGCCTTCCTGCCCACCTGACGTCTGGCGGCAAGGCGATCCTTGCCCGACTCCCCGATTCAGATGTCAATCGTTTCTCTACGCTCGACCCGGCGACCTTCGAGAAACTGCAACGCGACGTCCTCATCGCCCGGCGCGATGGATATGCCTCCAATCACCAGGACACGGAACGAGGACTGACGGCGATCGGGGTCGCGCTCCAACCACTCCCCGGTCCGGTCCTCGCTGCGATCTGCCTGGCGATGCCCACCGTCCGGTTCCGCCGTTCACTCCTCGACACTTATGTGACAGCGCTCAACAACGCTGCCCGAGCGATCGAACTCAGCATGGGCCCGACTACTGAGTGATCCTCGCATCTCGCATCTCGGGACCTACCTCGGTCGCGTGCGGGTACCGGACGCGACCGATCGCCCGGGCGAACCCGGCGCCCGTCGCCCCGTTCGCGCAGCAAGGTGCCTCGGTGCGCGTCGGCCTCCGGCCACCCCCTCAAGGTGAAGCCTTCCTGAACCGATGTTGTGAACTGCAGGGAAGGACGGGAAATGGCGCGGGTGTACCCAGACTTGAACGAGTTGGCGTGTCTACCGACACCTCTCAACATCGGCGAGCGCAAGGTGCTCGATTGCCTTGGCTCGCTGGACGACGAGTGGAT
>JAYURF010000440.1:0-3817 GCA_043756365.1 Acidimicrobiales bacterium | reverse complement strand
CGTCGAACGGCAGGCCGGTGTGCCGTCGGGCGATCGGCTGCAGGCCGACCTGGTTGGCCAGGCGGGTGAAGCTGCGCCGGGTGAAGAAGCGGAGGTGGGTGGTGTCGAGGATGCCGCGCTGGTCGTAATCGAACAGACCGATCATGGTGCGACCGCGCGGGTACCAGTGAGAGATGTTGGGGACGCTGGCGATGATCGTGCCGCCCGTGGCGAGGCGATGGGCCATCTCGGTGAGCAGCACGTCGGGCCTGCGCACGTGCTCGATCACGTCGGCTGCGATCACCACGTCGAAGTCGGCTCCCACACTGTCGGGGATTCCGGCCTCGAGGTCGGCTCGGATGAAGTGGTCGGTACGCCCGCCCACGCCGGGCTCTTCGGCAACGTCGACCCCGGTCACGTGGTGGCCCTGGCGGCGCAACGCTTCGGCCAGCCAACCGGGGCCGCAACCGACATCGAGCACCCGGGCCGGTGGACGGTGCTGCATCATCTGCAGGACCCGTCCGTGCGAACTGTGTGCGGAGGGCTTGTAGGCGTAGGGCTCGTTGATCCGCCCGAGGCGCCCGCCGCCGAACCCGCTCCGCCCAACACGGTGGCGGATGGTGTCGATGACGATGTCGCGCGCGTATGCGATGCCGTTGACGTGGCAGATCTCGTCGCCGTAGTAGGTGGGGATCGGCACTTCGACGATCGGCTTGTTCGCGGTGACGAGCTCGAGGATGATCTCGGTGTCGAAATCGAATCCATCGCTGTTGCCGACGAAGGGCAGCTCGGCCAGGGCGCTCACCCGGTAGGCCCGGTAGCCCGAGTGCCATTCGCTGAGCCGTAACCCGGTGAGGGTGTTCTGGAACGTCGTGAGGATGCGGTTGCCGACGAACTTGTACAGCGGCATCCCACCCTGCCGGGCGGCACCCCGGTCGAGCATCCGCGAGCCGAACACCGCGTCGGCGCGGCCGGCGAGGATCGGGGCGATCAGCTCGCCCATCACCTCGGGGGCGTACTGGCCGTCACCGTGGAGCAGCACCACCACGTCCCAGCCGTGGTTGATCGCGTAGGTGTAGCCGGCTTTCTGGTTGCCCCCGTAGCCCAGGTTGGCCGGGTGGCGCAGCACGGTCAGCGGGAGCGAGATGCCGTCGTGGGAAGTTCCCCGCTGGAGGTACTCGGTGGCCACGGTGAACGTGTCGTCGGTGGAATGGTCGTCCTGGACGAGCACCTCGACGAGTTGGTCGCGGATGTCAGCGGGGATCCGGTCGAGCACGTCGACGAGTGTGGTTTCGGCGTTGTACGCGACGACGAGCACGCCGACCTTCATGGGGGCAGCGTACTCGTCGATCGGGAAACGATGGGGGAGCCGCGTGGCTCAGGCAGCGAGGATGCGGACCGCGTCTTCGCGGAGGCCGGCAACGGCGCGGCTGACGAGGCGCCGGGCGGCTTCGGCGGTGACGCCGAGGTTCTCGCCGACTTCGCGGAAGCTCTTGCGCTCACCGTCGAGCAGGCCGAAACGCGCCTCGACCGCGTACCGGGCCCGCTTGTCCAGCGTGCCGAGCAGCTCGTCGAGCAGTTCGCTGTCGACCATGGCCATGACGGCGTCTTCGGGGGTGCCGTCGCCGTTGGCCATCAGGTCGCCAAGGGTTGCATCGCCGTCGTCACCGATGGTCTTGTCGAGCGAGACCGGGGTCGTGAGGCGGTGCAGCTCTGCGTTGCCGAGGTCGAGGGTTTCGCCGTCGCCGGAAGCCTGGCGCAGTGCGGCGCGCAAGCTGGCCGAACGATCGCCGGGGATGCGGATGAGGCTGGCCTTCTGGTCGAGGGCACGGCCGATCGCCTGGCGGATCCAGAACGTGGCGTAGGTGGAGAACTTGAAGCCACGGCGCCAGTCGAACTTGTCGACCGCATGCTCGAGGCCAAGGTTGCCCTCCTGGATGAGGTCGAGCAGGTCCATGCCCTGGGGCAGCGGATAGCGGCGGGCGATGCTGACCACCAGGCGGAGGTTGGAGCGAATGAAGCGGTCCTTCGCCGAAGCGGCAGCGGCGACGGCACCCTTCAGAGCGGCGCCCTTTTCTCCGGCGGCCAGCTTGTCGGCTGCGGCACGGCCGGCTTCGATCACACGCGACAGTTCGCGCTCTTCTTCGGCGTTGAGCAAGGAGACCTTGCCGATATCGTTCAGGTACAGTCCAATTGAGTCGTTCATGGCATCTCTCTTCAACTACGGCGGGCGAGCCAGTATTCCGGCGGGTGGGGTGTCGATTGGCACACGTTGACGAATGTTCGCTGCGGGCGCAGCGAAACGGGGCGTGCCGCTGACCAATGAGCCGACGCCCAATGGGGGGTTGGTGTCGGAATTCGGGGGACAAAGAACAGTACTACATTTGTCAAACCGTGTCAGGGTCGAAATGGTACGAGTCACGGCCCTCTTGCTCAGTACCCGCACGGCCGCACCCGTAGACTCCTGCTCCGATGCCCTTGCCACCAGCAGTTTCACGTCTCGCGTCGGGTGATGGCTCTGCGGGCGACGTCCGGACCGCGCTGAAAATCGGCCTGTTTGGGGGTACGTTCGATCCGCCTCATGTTGGACATCTCGTCACCGCCGTCAACGTTCGTCACGCGCTCGCACTCGATGTGGTGGTGTTGATGGTCGCCAACGTGCCGTGGCAAAAGCAGGGTGCGCGGGCAATCACGCCGGCCGAGGACCGCCTGGCGATGGTCGAGGCTGCGGTTGCCGACGTCGATGGTCTGGTCGCTGGCGAGACCGAAATCCGTCGAGGTGGGCCCAGTTACACGGCCGACACGCTGCGGTCACTGGCCGAGAAGTACCCGGGGTGCGAGCTGTTCACCATTGTTGGTGACGATGCCGCAGCCGGGATCACCACCTGGGAGCGCTACGACGAGGTCGTCGAGCGGTCGTCGCTGGTTGTCGTCGATCGTCCCGGTGCTCCGGTGTCGTTGCCGGCGCAGTTCGAATGGATTCACGTCGAGGTGCCGCACCTCGAGGTCTCGAGCACCGATCTGCGGTCCCGTGTCACCGATGGTCGACCGCTCGATTATCTGCTCACCGAGCCGGTGTTGCGCATCGTTCGGCAGCGTTCGCTGTACAGCGAGGCTGCATGAGCGCGATCGCTGAACGCCGTCGTCGCCGCACCCTGATCATGTTCTTGATCACGATGCTGGTGCTCGGCGCTGTGCCGGCGCTCGGCTATGTCGGGGTGAAGGCGGTGCTCAACTCGACCGGCGGCCGAAGCGCCGATGACGGCAACCTGCTCGTGCAGCGGTTCCCCGACACGCCTGCGGCGTTGTACCTGACTGTTGATGGGGCCGGGGTGCTGGCCAGCGCAACGGTCTTCGTGCTTGCGCCTGTCGGTGTCGGTGGCAGCATCATCTCGGTGCCGGTCAACGCCGATGTCGGGTTCAGCCCCCAGGCGCGGCAGTCGTTGCAAAACGTGTATGCCGAAGGCGGGTTGGAGTCGACGGTGCTGCAAGTGGAATCGCTGCTGCTGGTCACGATGAGCTATTCGGCCGAAGCCGACGTGCAGCAGGCTGCCGGTTTCCTCGTTCCGTTCGAGCCGTACGCGGTCGACCTCGCCACCGACGTTGTGGGCACGTCGGCGGACGGCGCCGACGAATCGATTCCCGCCGGGGTGTCGAACATTGATGCCGTCGGCGCGGCGAAGGTGCTCACCTACGGTGCTGGTGTTGCGGCCGAGGGAACTCGTACGGCCAACATCGAGTCGCTGTGGGCGGCGCTGGCAGTGTCAGTCGGAGCGGGGAACCCGGTTGACCAAGCCCGTGCAGTTGCGGCCGATTCGACCGTCGACAGCGCCGTCGT
>JAYURF010000439.1:0-10969 GCA_043756365.1 Acidimicrobiales bacterium | reverse complement strand
GCCCGCACCTGCTGGAACAGCACGGCGATGATCTGGCCAAGATCCGCCTCGAAGCGATCGACGAGCTGGCCGACCGGCCGGCGGGCAAGTACGTCGTGGTCACCGCAATCACCCCGACCCCCCTCGGAGAGGGCAAGACCACTACCACCGTCGGCCTCGGTATGGCCATGAAGCACATTGGCCGCAAGGCCGTGATCAGCCTGCGCCAGCCATCGATGGGGCCGACATTCGGCATCAAGGGCGGCGCAGCCGGCGGCGGGTACAGCCAGGTGATCCCGATGGAGCTGCTCAACCTGCACCTCACCGGCGACTTCCACGCAGTGACCGCAGCCCACAACCTATTGTCGGCAATGGTCGATAACCACCTCCACCAGGGCAACGAGCTCGGCCTCGACATCGACAACATCACCTGGCGACGAGTGATGGACGTCAATGACCGCTCGTTGCGCAACATCATCGTCGGTCTCGGCGGCAAGGCCGACGGGGTCACCCGCCAGACTGGCTTCGACATCACCGCCGCCTCCGAAGTGATGGCGATCCTCGCCCTGTGCACCTCGCTGGAGGACATGCGCGCCCGCCTCGGACGGATCGTGGTCGGCTACACCAAAGCTGGCGAGCCGGTCACTGCAGAGCAGCTCAAAGGTGCCGGTTCGATGGCGGTGATCATGCGTGAGGCGATCAAGCCGAACCTGTTGCAGACCCTCGAGAACACCCCCGTCATCGTGCATGCCGGGCCATTCGGCAACATCGCCCACGGCAACTCCTCCATCGTCGGCGACCTCATCGGCATTCGCGCCGGCGACTACCTGATCACGGAAGCCGGCTTCGGTGCCGACATGGGCGCCGAGCGGTTCTTCAACATCAAGTGCCGCAACTCCGGCATGGTCCCCGACGCGGCCGTCCTGGTGGCCACGGTGCGCGCCCTCAAGGCCCACAGCGGCAAGTTCAAGATCGTCGCCGGCAAGCCGCTGCCGCCCGAGTTGCTCGCCGAGAACCCCGACGATGTTCGTGCGGGCGCAGCCAACCTCCTCAAGCAGATCGAAAACGTAAAGGTCCACGGTGTGTCACCCGTGGTGGCGATCAACGCGTTCCCGACCGACTTCGCCTCCGAGCACCAGGCGATCCGCGAGATCGCCGAATCGGTCGGTGCCCGCGTCGCGGTGTGCACGCACTTCTCCGACGGCGGCCTCGGGGCTACCGAACTAGCCCATGCCGTGGTCGAAGCATGCGACGAGCCGAGCACGTTCCAGTACTGCTACGACATCGACGCGACGCTCAAGCAGAAGATCGAATCGGTGGCCACCAAGATCTACGGAGCCGCCAACGTCACCTACACTGCCGCCGCCAACACACAACTCGCCCGGTATGAAAAGAACGGCTTCGGCAACCTGCCGGTGTGCATCGCCAAGACCCACCTGTCGATCTCGGGTGACTCCACCCTCAAGGGCGCCCCAACCGGCCACACGCTCAACGTTCGCGAAGCCCGAGCCAGTGTCGGCGCCGGTTTCGTCTACCCGATCTGTGGCGATATGACCACGATGCCCGGCCTCGGTTCCGCCCCCGCCGCATCGATCATCGATTTCGACGACAACGGCGAGATCGTGGGCCTTTCATGAGCACCGGCTCGGGCACCGGTGCTGGCGGCGAGTTCGAGCGAACCACCGGCGGCGCAGTCCTGATGGACGGCAACCGCCTGCGCGACGAAATCGTCGCCGAGCTGCGGGCCACGATCGATACCGCTTCGGCGACGGCCGGCCAGCCGCTGCCGGTGTGCCTGGCGACGGTGCTCGTCGGCGACGACAAGCCGAGCCAGATCTACGTGCGGATGAAGCACAAGAAGGCCCAGGAAGCCGGCATGCAGTCCAAGCAGGTCGAGTTCCCGGGCTCGGTGTCGCAGGCCGAACTGGAAGACGCGATCGCGGCGCTGGCCGCTGACGCGTCGGTGCACGGCATCCTGTGCCAACTGCCGCTGCCCGAGGGGCTCGATCCAGAGCCGGTGATCGGGCTGATCCCGTTCGAAAAGGATGTCGATGGTCTCACCGAACGCTCGATGGGCCGTCTCGTGCGCGGCCTGCCCGGTCATGTCGGTTGCACGCCGCTCGGGGTGATGCGCCTGATCGAGCGCTACGACATCGCCACCGCCGGCAAGCGTGCCGTGGTGATCGGCCGCTCCACGCTGGTCGGCCTGCCTCAGGTGCTACTGCTCGGCCGCAAAGGGGTCGACTGCACCGTCACCCTCGCCCATTCGCGGACCCGCGACATGATCGAAGTGTGTCGCGACGCCGACATCATCGTCGCCGCCGCAGGATCGGCCAGGATGGTCACCGCCGCCCACGTCAGACCCGGTGCGGCCGTGCTCGATGTAGGCGTGTCGCGCAGCGAAGCAGGCATCGTCGGCGACGTCGACTTCGATGCGGTGCAAGCAGTCGCCGGGGCGATCACCCCAATGCCAGGAGGCACCGGCCCAATGACCATCGCCTGCCTGCTCGAAAACACCCTCGCCGCCGCCCGGATGCTTCACGCCTTCCCGTCCTGAATGGGTGTAGAAAAGGTGGGATAGGCCGCACTGTTCCACAGGGTGAGACTGTGCCGTATGATGGAACGATGTCGAGCGCCGGGGGTTGCTGATGTCGTCCGTGCAGTCCGTTGAGCGTGCCTTTGCGATCCTGAGGGCGCTCGCGTCCGGGCCGGCGCGCGTCACCGAGCTCGCTGACCGCGTCGGTCTTGCCAAGAGCACGGTGTCACGGCTGCTGTCGACCTTGGACGAGCTGGGCGCGGTCGAGCAACTGGAGACGGGTGGCAGCTACCGGATCGGTGCAGGGATGCGGGAGATCGCTGCGGCCACCCATCCGGGCCGTTCGTTGGTCGAGGCCGCCCGACCTCAGTTGATCGAGCTCGCCCGACTCACCGGCGAAGCGACCGGTCTCTCGGTCGCCGATGGTGCCGAGATGCTCTACCTCGACCAGGTCAACCCGGATGCCGAGCTGCAGGTCCGCGACTGGACCGGAACCCGGATACCGATGCACGCCGTTCCGTCCGGCCAGGTGGTACTCGCCTCATTCGACGAGGCTCGGGTCCAGGCCTATGTCGGGGTGCCGATGGCATCGTTCACGCCGCGCACCCTCGTCGACGGGGAAGCGCTCCTGGCGAGGCTCGCCGAGGTGCGCCGCGACGGATACGCATGGGCGGTCGAGGAGTTCGCTCCCGCGCTCAGCTCCGTCGCCGCCGGCATCCGCGACACGTCGGGCACGGTCGTGGCATCGCTTCATGTCTACGGGCCCACCTATCGCCTCCCCGGAACGCGCAACCCGGGCGCGCTCGGCCAGATGGTGGCCGAACGAGCCGCAGCGATTGTGATGTCCTGACGATGACCGCGCAGCGATTCGATTACGTCATCGTCGGCGGCGGCTCGGCCGGATCGGCGCTGGCCAATCGGCTCAGCGCCGATCCGGGCACGCGCGTCCTGGTGCTCGAAGCCGGCCGCCCGGACTCGTGGTGGGACGTGTTCATCCACATGCCGGCGGCGCTGATGTTCCCGATCGGTAGCCGGTTCTACGACTGGAAGTACCAGAGCGAACCCGAGCCGTTCATGAACGGCCGCCAGGTGTACCACGCTCGTGGCAAGGTGCTCGGCGGCTCGAGCAGCATCAACGGGATGATCTTCCAACGTGGCAACCCGCTTGATTACGAGCGGTGGGCGGCCGAACCGGGGATGGAGACATGGAGCTACGCGCACTGCCTGCCGTACTTCAAGAGGATGGAAAGTTGTCTTGCCGTCGGCGACCACGACACCATCTACCGGGGGGCGAGCGGCCCGCTGACTGTGGAGCGGGGGCCGTCGAAGAACCCGCTGATCCGGGCGTTCCTCGACGCCACGCAGCAGGCCGGGTATGCATCCACCGACGACGTCAACGGGTTCCGCCAGGAAGGTTTCGGCCGCTTCGATCGCAACCTGCACCGGGGTCGGCGGCTGAGCGCCGCACGTGCCTACCTGCACCCGGTGATGAACCGCCCGAACCTCACGGTCACCACCCGCGCCTTCGTGCACCGAGTGCTGTTCGACGGAAAGCGCGCCACCGGCGTCGAGTACGAGCTGACCGGTCTCAGCCGGCGGCGGCGAACGCACACCGTTCACGCAACCGAGGTCATCCTGTGCGGCGGAGCCTTCAACACCCCGCAACTGCTGCAGCTGAGCGGTGTCGGTAACTCCGCCGAACTCGAGCCGCTGGGCGTGAAGATGGTTCATCACCTCCCCGCAGTCGGACAGCACATGCAAGATCACCTCGAGGTGTACGTGCAGCACTCGTGCCTGCAACCGGTCTCCATCCAGCCATCGATGAAGATGTGGAAGCGGCCGTTCATCGGTGCCGCGTGGTTGTTCGGTCGGCGTGGTCCGGGGGCCAGCAACCACTTCGAATCCGGCGGATTTGCCCGCAGCAACGACCACGTCACCTACCCGAACCTGATGTTCCACTTCTTGCCGATCGCGGTCCGTTACGACGGAACCGCGCCGACCGGTGGCCACGGCTATCAGGTGCACGTCGGACCGATGTACTCCAACTCGCAGGGCTCGGTGACGATCACCTCGGCCGACCCCAGGGTCAAGCCGGCCCTGCGGTTCAACTACCTGTCCACGCCCGAGGACCGTCGCGAGTGGGTGGAAGCGATCCGGGTCACCCGGGCGATCCTCCAACAGCCGGCGCTGGATCCCTACAACGGCGGCGAGATCTCACCGGGTCCAGACGTACGCAGCGACGACGACATCCTGGAATGGGTCCGACACGACGCCGAAACTGCGCTGCACCCATCGTGTTCGTGCCGGATGGGAACGGGCGCCGACAGCGTGGTCGACCCGTTGACGATGAAGGTGCACGGCGTCGAGGGTGTCCGCGTGGTCGACGCATCGGCAATGCCCTACGTCACCAACGGCAACATCTATGCGCCCGTGATGATGATCGCCGAAAAGGCCGCCGACCTGATCCTTGGGGTCACTCCCCTGGCTCCGGAACACGTCCCGTTCTATCGCTCCGGGGAAACGCCGACGCCGTCGTGAGCCACCACGCGTCGATGTCATCTTGATGACTTCTTGAGGAAACCTTCAAGGTTGCCGACGGTGCCCCCGATGAACAGAGACCGGAGGCAACGCGCCGGCCAGATCGGAGGTGACAGATGTTGACCACGACTGTCGGGTTCCTCGAGGATGAGGAGGCGACACAGCTCGACGTGTTGTTGATCGAAGATGACACCGCCGGGTCGCGGCTTGACCGACGATGCCTGCGGTTCGGATCGCATCCTCGGGCGGCCCTGCACGTCGTCCACCGTTTGATGGAGGGTCTTGAGGTCCTCGCTCATCGATCGGTTGATTGCGTGCTCGTCGATCTGTCTCTCCCCGACGCCGACGGGCTGGAGGCGTTGACCACGTTGCTCGGTCAGGAGGATTGCCCTGCGGTGATCGTGCTCACCGGCGCGGACAACGAGATCGGCCGCACGGCGATGTCGATGGGGGCACAGGACTTCTTTGTCAAGTCTGCGCTCAGTGATTCGACCATGGAGCGAGCGGTTCGTTCCGCGATCGAACGGCATCGCTACGACGTCGCGCTCCGCCACGCCTACACCCAGTTGCGTCTCGAGTCGGCGCAGCGCGAAGCTGCGGAGCAGGCATTGCAACGTGGCGAGCGCCGTCTCGAGGCACTCTTCGAGCATGTCAGCGACGTGATCACGGTCATCGACGCTGATGGGACGATCACGTCAGCCAGTTCAGCAATGTCGAGGTTGTTCGGGTGGGCGGAGGCGGTGGGTATCAACCTGTTCGACCGCATTCATCCGGAGGATCGCGACGCTGCGGCCAGCGCCCATACCTGGTCGCTCGCCCGGCCCGGCGTGGTCCACACGCCGTTCACCGTCCGCCTGGCACGCAGTGACGGCTCATGGTTGGTGACCGAGGTCGTGGCCAGCAACTGGCTACATGACCCTGCCGTCGGCGGCCTGGTGCTCAGCATCCGCGACATCAGCAAGCGTCTCGAAGCCGAGTCGGCGCTGCGGCGCAGCGAAGAGCGGTACCGCAGCATCGTCGAACTGGCCAATGAAGGAATCATGTCGTTCGATCTGAACGGAACGATCACATTCGCCAATCAGCGGATGGCCGATATGTTCGGATATACCGTCGAGGAGCTGACGTCTTCGATGATCACCGATTTCGTTGCCGATACGCCTACCTCGCTCCACGCGAAAACCGACCCGAATGGGCCGGCAGGTGACACGGGAAGCGCTGACGACTTCCACGAACGTAGCGAGCTCACATTCCGTCACCGCGAGGGTTCCGAGGTGTCGACCACCTTGGCCACCACGTTGCTCACCGACACCGATGGAAACATGGTCGGCACCTTGGCGATGGTCAGCGATGTCACCGAGCAACGGGCCCAGGACCGCGCTCTGCTCGAAGCCACCAAACGTTTCGAACAGGCCTTCGAGTCGGCTCCGGTCGGCATTGCCGTCATCGACCAGGGTGGCCGGGTGCTCGACTCGAATCCGGCCGTTCAGCAGATGCTCGGACTCGATCCGATTGAGCTTGAATCTCTCGGCCTGCTCGAGCTCGTCGGCTCGCGGCACCGCGACCGGCTCGCCGATGAGCTCGACGCGCTCGCTGCAGGCGAGGTTGGCCGGATACACGGCGACTATCAACTGCGACGAACCGACCGGTCCACGCGGTGGGTCTGTCTCGACGTCGCCGTGCTGCAGTCCGAGTCGACTCGCGGCCACGCCGTGTGTCAGATCGAAGACATCACGTCCAGAAAGACAACGGAAGAGGGGCTCTCGTATCTCGGACTGCACGATGAGCTGACCGGCCTACCGAACCGGACCCTCCTGCACGACCGCATCACCAGAGCGATGCATCACCGCGACCGGTGCCACGACTCGATGGCCGTGCTGTTCTTGGACCTCGACCGGTTCAAGGGGATCAACGACTGCTATGGCCACCGTGGCGGGGACACCGTGCTGATCGAGGTGAGCCGGAGGCTGATGCTGGCCACCCGCAGCGCCGACACGGTTGGGCGGCTCGGCGGCGACGAGTTCGTGGTGCTGCTCGACGGGCTCGCCGATCGTCACGAGGCCGTGAGTGTGGTCGAGCGGATCCGAGATGCAGTCGCTCTCCCGATCAAACTCCGCGACTGCGATGTCGTGGTGACGGCCAGCATCGGAATCGCGTTCGCGACCCACCACCACAGCCTCGACGAGCTCCTCGCCGCTGCAGACACGGCGATGTACCAGGCCAAGCAGCTTGGCGGTAACTGTTTCGAGGTGTGCGCCGACAGCTGAACCTGGCGTGACCGTCGGTGGTCAGCTGTCGATCATCTGACCCAGGCAAGCGCGGGAGTTTCCAGCACTACCTTGATCCGCTGGATGAACGCGGCTGCGTCGGAACCATCGATGACCCGGTGATCGAACGAGCTCGAGAGGTTCATCATCTCTCGCGGCACCACCACCCCGTCGACGTACACAGGGCGGGTGGAGATCTTGTTGATTCCGATGATCGCCACCTCGGGAGCGTTGATCACCGGGGTCGACACGATCCCGCCGAGAGCACCGAGGCTGGTGATCGTGATCGTCGACCCGTTGAGCTCTGGCAGCGTGATCGTGTTGGTGCGGGCGGCCTCGGACAGCCTGGCCACCTCGGTTGCCGCCGACCACAGGTCGTGCTGGCCGGCCGAGCGCAGCACCGGCACCATCAGGCCGCGTGGAGTCTGAACGGCGACTCCGAGGTGGACCTCGCGGTGACGGTTGACAAATCCGGCTTCGTCGTCGAAGCGGGCATTCATCTCCGGATGGTCGCCGACGGCGATGACGATGGCCCGGATCAGAAACGGCAACACCGTCAGCTTGGGGCGTGTCCCGCTTGCACCACCGGACCCGCTGGACCCAGTGTTGAGGTGACGGCGGAGCCGTTCGAGCTCGGTCATGTCCACCTCCTCGACGTAGGTGAAGTGCGGAATCCGCCGTTTCGCGGCCTGCATCCTCTCGGCGATGTTGCGCCGCAGCCCGATCACCTTGATCGCTTCGATCTCGTCGTGCTCGTCGTGCTCGTCATCGTCGCCCGGCACCGCGGCCCCGGTGCGGGCTGTGATCGCGGCATCGAGATCGGCATGCACGACCCGGCCATGGGGTCCGCTCCCGGACACGCCGCCCAGCTCGATCCCCAACTGCCGAGCACGCAGCCGGACCGCCGGCGCAGCAAGCGTCCCACCCCCAACCACGGGTGGCACAGACAGGGGCACGGGCGCCACGGGCACCGGTGGTACGGGCCCGACCTCGCCAGGCTCCGGTTCATCAGGCACGGGTGCGGCCATGTCAGGCGCGGCCATGTCAGGCGCGACGATGTCAGGCGCGACGATGTCAGGCGCGTTTGGGCCGGGTCCGAGCGTGAAGCGGATCAGGTCGGCACCGATGGCGACGATGTCTCCGGCGTCACCGGCCAGCCACGTGACGGTTCCGGTCAGCGGCGCGTACAGCTCGATGGTCGCCTTGTCCGACATCACCTCGGCAATCACGTCGTCTTCGGTGACGAGCTCGCCGACAGCCACGTGCCATTCGACGATCTCGGCCTCGGCGACTCCCTCGCCCACGTCATGCAATTTCATCGTGTACTCGCTCACGTCAGCCCTCCATCGCCCGTCGCAGGGCTGCGCCCACCCGGGCCGGGCCGGGAAAGTAGTCCCATTCCTGCGCGTGCGGGTACGGCGTGTCCCATCCGGTGACCCGCTCGATCGGTGCTTCGAGCGAGTGGAAGCAGCGCTCCTGCACCGTCGCCATCAGCTCGGCACCGAACCCGCTCGTGCGGGTTGCCTCGTGCACGATCACGCATCGCCCAGTCTTGCGGACCGACTCCTCGATCGTGGCGGTGTCGAGCGGCAACAACGTGCGCAGGTCGATGATCTCGGCGTCGACTCCGCTCTCGTTGACCGCTGCCTCGGCGACATACACCATCGTGCCGTACGCCAACACGGTGACATCGGCACCCTCGCGGCGAACCGCGGCCTGACCGAGGGGAATGCGGTAGTAGCCATCGGGAACCAGGCCGAGTGGATGATCCGTCCAGGGCACCACCGGTCGATCGGGATGGCCATCAAAGGGGCCGTTGTATAACCGCTTCGGCTCGAGGAAGATCACCGGATCGTCGTCTTCGATCGCCGCGATCAACAAACCTTTTGCGTCGTACGGCGTGGACGGCATAACGGTCTTGAGGCCGCACACGTGAGTGAACAATGCCTCAGGACTCTGGCTGTGCGTCTGGCCGCCGTGAATCCCTCCACCGCAGGGCATCCGCACAGTCAGCGGGGCGGTGAACTCCGCACCCGAGCGGTAGCGCAGGCGGGCCGCCTCGGAAAACAGCTGGTCGAGGCCGGGGTACACGTAATCGGCGAATTGGATCTCGGCCACCGGGCGAAGCCCGTAGGCGGCCATCCCCACGGCCACACCGACGATGCCACCCTCGGCGATCGGCGTGTCGAACACGCGATGCGAGCCGTACGTGCGCTGCAATCCCTCGGTGCAGCGGAACACACCGCCGAAGTAGCCGACGTCCTCGCCGAACACCACGACGTTGTCGTCGCGGCCGAGCATCACGTCCATCGCCGATCGCAAGGCGACGTTCATCGCCATGCGCGTCGCCGGCACGGCTTCGGTAGACGGCGCATCTCGGTGATCAGGCGTGATCGTCACGGCTCGTCATCCCCCGCCCGCATCTCGGCCAGCTGGTCACGGAGATGCGCCGGCATCTCGGCGAACACATCGTCAAAGATCGATTTCGAACCTGCCAGACGACCGTCGAGCAGCGTTCCGTACCCTTCGGCTTCCCTGGCGGCGGCGAGCACCTCGGCATCGACCTCGCGTTGCATCGCGAGGTTCTGGTCCGCGTTCCAGTCGCCGGTCCCGATGAGATGCGCTGCGAGCCGGTCGATTGGATCGCCGAGCGGCCACGCCTTCCATTCATCACTGGGGCGGTACTTCGACGGGTCGTCAGAGCTGGAGTGGGCAGCGGCGCGGTAGGTGACCCACTCGATGAGCGTGGGGCCGTGGTTGGTGCGGGCCCGCTCGGCCGCCCACCGGGTCGCAGCCACCACGGCGAGGTAGTCGTTGCCGTCCACCCGCAACGAGGCGATCCCGTAGCCCACGCCGCGCGACGCGAAGGTGGCACTGGCCCCACCTGCAATCCCTTGAAACGTCGAGATCGCCCACTGGTTGTTAACGATGTTCAAGATCACCGGGGCCTGATACGTATTGGCAAAGGTCAGTGCGTAATGGAAGTCGGCCTCGGCCGTGGTGCCCTCCCCCACGACCCCCGAAGCGATGCTCGTATCGCCCTTGATCGCAGAGGCCATCGCCCACCCGACAGCTTGGATGAACTGTGTACCGAGGTTGCCGGAGATGGAGAAGAACCCGGCCTCGCGCACTGAGTACATGATCGGCATCTGTCGGCCATGCAGCCGGTCGCGTTCGTTCGAGAACACCTGGCACATCATGTCGACCAGCGGCCATTGCCGGGCGATCAACCACCCTTGCTGGCGATAGGTGGGGAAGAACATGTCGCCCAACCCGAGCTCGAGCGCGTGCCCCACGGCGAACGCTTCCTCGCCCGTGCAGCGCATGTAGAACGAGGTCTTGCCCTGGCGCTGGGCGCGCTGCATCCGGTCGTCGTAGGCGCGGGTCAGCATCATCGCTCGCAGCCCGGCGCGGAGTTGGTCGGTACCGATGTCTGGTGCCCACGACCCGATCGCACGAGCGTCGTCGTCGAGCACCCGGATGAGGGTGTAGGCCAGGTCGCGGATCTCGGCCGGATCGACATCGTGGTCCGGGCGACGGACCGATCCTGCCGCAGGGATGTCGAGGTGGGCGAAGTTCGGGTCCTGACCCGGCCGAGCCGAGGGCTCCGGCACTACGAAACGCAACCCGTCATGCACCGGCATCAACCTCC
>JAYURF010000438.1:0-3824 GCA_043756365.1 Acidimicrobiales bacterium | reverse complement strand
TGCGCGAGGCGATCGATTCGGTGATCGCCGCGAGCACTGCGATCTCCGTGGAGATCATCGTCGTCGACGACCACTCCACCGACGACTCGCTGGCTGTGGCCCGTGGGCTGTGTCACGAGCGGGCGTGGTTCCCAGTCACCGTCGTCGCCCGAGCCGCCAACGGTGGTCTGCCCGCGGCCCGCAACACCGGTTTCGCCGCGGCGACGGCGCCGTACGTGCTCGCCCTCGATGCCGACAATCTGCTGTACCCGACGGGGTTGTCGCGTTTGCTGGAGCACCTCGCCGCGGCCCCGGGTGACGTGGTCGCCGCGTATGGCTTGCTCGAACGCTTCGACGAAATGAGCGCGCTCGGGCTCACCAGCCACCTCCCGTGGGACATCGACCTGCTGGTGCACGGTGCCTACATCGACGCGATGGCACTGTTCCGTCGCGACGCTTGGCTTGCGCTCGGCGGGTACGGCGAGGCCGACGGGATCTACGGCTGGGAGGACTACGACCTGTGGCTGCGCGCTGCCGAAGCGGGTCAGCGCGCATCGCTGGTGACCTCGGTGGTGGGCCGGTACCGTGAGCAGCCCGGCTCGATGCGCAAGATCAGCGATGTCGACATGGCCTCGAACTTCGTCACCCTCCGAGAACGGCATCCACGACTCCCATGGCCAAGCTGAGCACCGAACCCGCCCCCGATCCCGGCTCGAACGATCCGGCTGCGCTCGAGCGCGCGTTGCGCGCCCGAATCGCCGAACTCGAAGCGGTGCTGGACGCGCGAACGCAGACCATCGTCGGGCTCGGGGCGCGGCTCGCAGAGGTGCTCGGCGATGCGCCGCCTCAGCTGGTCGAACGGCTCCGTGCGGCCGAGGCCGATCTCGCCCAACTGCGGGCCACGAAGGTGCTTCGCTATAGCGCTGTACCCCGCCAGATCTACGCCCGGATCCGTGCTTCCCGCGGTGGCCTCCGTGGTTGACCAGCACGCCCCGCCGGAATCCGGGGAGGCCCGAGCCAGCGCTGCGGCACATGGTAAACGGGCCGAGTTGATCGCCGAGCTCGAGGGTGCATTGGCTGCCGCGCGGGCACAACAGGCCCTCCTTCGTGAGAGCCTGGACACCGTCATCGGGTTGTTGGAGCGCCCTGCCGGGTAAAAGTCCTTCAGGACCCCGACTGTCGTGCCGATTCCAGCAGCGGGCCCACTCTGGAGGTTGTTCTTTGCGTTTGTCTCAGTATGTGGCGTGCACCGTGCTCGCCAGTTCTGTCGTCGTCACCGTTGCCGCGGCGCATCCCAATGTCGACGTGGCCCCCAGCTTCTCGCCGCCGGCCGCCTTGTCGACCAGCGGTGATTACGCCACTGACACCTTCGGCGATCCGTGGGACTTCTCCAACGACGCCGACGTTCCGCCGCAGACGTTGATCGGTTCCGAGAACAGCCTCGGCATCGTCCGAAATGCCAACGGCACCCTCACCGTGTCATCGCTCAACAACACCACGATCAAGCTGGTGCGCACCTGGGGCGTGCAGATCCCATGGGGCCGAGACGGCCAGCTGCACCCTGTCGACGCGAACAACTACACCACGCTGTCGTTCTCGATGAACCTCACCGGTCCGCTACACATGGCCGTGCACTACTGGACCGACACGGGAGCTGAGGGCCTGCTGCCGTTCTACCCGGGTGCCGGCTCGGCCAACTACTCCATCGACCTACGCAACAACTCGGCTAACCCGCTCGGCTACCAGACACCGTGGGCAGGCAGGATCGTACGCATGGAGCTGCTCCGTGGTGGCGCACCGGTGGGCAATCCGCAGGTGGACATCACCCTCGACTGGGTTCGGCTGCACCGCGCCGATGCCCCGACCACGCCACCGGCGCGCGTGCCGATCCCGATCGTGCTGACCCCGAACGACGAAGGTGGCGCCGACTACGCCACATCCAACGGCAACCCGTGGGATTTCGCCGGCGCCGACGACGTGGTCTCCACCGGCGACATCGGGAACATCGCGTTCAACGGCGCCGATATGACCGGCACCACGATCCGCAACGACTCGTTTGTCGAGCTACCGCTGCGATCCGAAACCAACCCGGACCGCTACCACCGCGCCACCGTCGATGTCTGCTACGACGGGCCGATGAGCTTCGCCGATGCGGCCGGTGGCGGGATGAACGCCCGCTTCGCCTGGCTACCCGAGAACGGGCCGCGGTGGAGTGAGACGCAGGACATCGTCATCTACCCCGGCTGCAACCGGATGACCTTTGACATGTCGACCACCCCGGCGCTCGCCGTCAACGACGAGAACACCGTGTTGAAGCTGGGTTGGCGCGGTCAGAGATTTGAGCAGTTCCGGTTCGATCTGAACGAGGATCGTGGCCTCCGCAACTTCGTGCTCCGCGAGATCAAGCTGGCCGACGATGCCGCATTCTCCACGTCGTACCCGATCACGTTCGCCGATAACGCCGGTGTCGGCGGGACGGCCGACATCTTCGTCACCACCAACCGCGGTGCCTTTGACGGCACGCGCATCGCCCAGAACATCCCGGTCGCCGGGGGAGTGAACACCTTCACCTGGAACGGCACCACGGCCACGGGCCTGCCGGTGCCCAACGGTACGTACTGGGTTTATGTGGTGATGCGCAACGGTGCCGCCGTCGGCACGAACTACTCGAGCGGTCCGGTCCGGTTGGAGAAGCCAGTGCCATCGACGCCCAGCTACTTCGTGCCGCTCACCCCCGCCCGCGTGCTCGATACCCGCACGGGTGAGGGGGGCAACATCGCCCCGCTCGGCCAGCAGGTGTTCACCGAGCTCGATGTCACCGGTGTCGGTGGTGTGCCCGAAACCGGTGTCACCGCGGTCGCGATGAACGTCACCGTCGACAGCCCCACCAGCGCGGGCTTCATCACGGCATGGCCGAGCGGGCAACCGCGGCCGGGTGTCTCGAACCTCAACTTCGCGGCAGGCCAGACCGTGCCGAACCTCGTCACCGTGAAGGTCGGCGCCAATGGTCGCGTCAACCTGTTCAACTCGACCGGGGCGACGAGCTTGATCGCCGACGTCGTCGGCTACTACACGTCTGTTGCCCCGCCGTCGGGCGGGCGGTTCACCTCGCTTACGCCGGCCCGACTCCTCGACACGCGCGACGGCACCGGCCGAGGCGGCGCCGTCGGCGCGGTTGGTGCGGGGCAGATGATCGACCTGCGCGTGACCGGTGCCGGTGGTGTTCCAGCCACGGGCGTGAGCGCGGTTGCGCTGAACGTCACCGTCGATCAGCCGACATCGACCGGGTTCGTCACGACGTGGCCAACCGGTGAAGGTCGCCCGAACGCGTCGACGCACAACTTCGTTCCCAACCTGACCGTCGCCAACCTGGTGCTCGCCAAGGTGGGGGCCAACGGCAACGTGTCGCTGTTCAACTCGGCCGGCTCCACGCACCTGGTTGCTGATGTGATCGGCTACTTCTCGGCCACTGGTGGGGCCTTCATCCCGGTCGATCCCGAGCGCCTGGTCGACAGCCGTGACGGAACAGGCGGTGTGCTCGGTGCGCTCGGTCAGGGCGTGTCGGTCGCTCCGACGCTGTCCGACGGGACCCCGATCCCCGTCGCCGCCGCCGCCGTGGTCGTCAACATCACCTCGGTGAACAGCACGGTCCCGTCGTTCATCACCGCGTGGCCAACGGGTGTGAGCCGTCCCAACGCGTCAACGCTGAACCCTCGCCCGGGGGTGCCAGTGCCGAACCAGGCGTACCTCAAGGTAGGCGCGGGCGGCAAGCTCGACGTGTTCAACGCCTCCGGAGGCACCGACGTGATCATCGACATCTTCGGCTACTTCCAGTAGGACCCCCG
>JAYURF010000437.1:0-3824 GCA_043756365.1 Acidimicrobiales bacterium | reverse complement strand
CACATGAACCCGGCCGGGCTCAGCAGTCGATCGCGGCGCGCATCGCCGAGCAGACCTCGTGCCAGCGGTGCGCACCAAGGATTCCGATTCGCGTGGTGAACCAGGTCCGGTCGACGACGCCCATGTTGTCGAAGCTGGCGGCGCATTCGATACCCAGTTGCTCGCCGCAGCCGACCGCGACCTCGGTGGGGATTCCACGGACGGTCCTGGTCAGTGGAGCGGCGAGGACGCCGCGGAGCACCGGTAGCGCCGCGTCACGGGTGAGCACGAGGTGGGGTCGCCGCTTTCGGTCGGGTTGCTCCACCCACCAGATCTCACCTTGGCGCATCGAGACCCGACCAGTCATCGTCGTCGAGGCCCAACCAGGTCGGCGACGGCGTGCCTGCGCACTCGTCGTCGGTCTGCGGCTGTCGGGTGTACGCCTCGACGATCTGCTCGCCGACCAGGCGGCGGCGTTCGATCTCGACGACGCGCACGATCGCATCGCGCATCGCTTCGGTCCGAGTGGAATAGGCACATCGGGCAATCAACCAGTCGAGGTCCGCGAGTAGATCGTCCGGCACGCGCAGCGCCAGCTGTGTCGTCATGCGCCGAAGAATCATGTTGGTAGGCGCACTGCATACCGGTCGCCAGTCACGAGGTCGCCAGTCACGAGGTCGACGGTCACGAGGCCGTCGGCCAGCAGGTCGGCGATGAGCCGCTCGGCAGTGGCCTGATCGCGCCGCATCACCTCGGCGAGCGACGTCGTCGGCAGCGGCGCATCCTGAATCGCCGCCAGCACTCGACCCCGCGCCTGCCGATCGCTCCCTTCGAATCGGGCCTGTGCTGTGCTGACACGAGCCGAACCCACCGCCGGATCAACGCCATCGGCACGTGCGCCCGACGCGGCATGCCAGGCACACATCTTCGCGGCCGGGCACTCGTGGCAGCGCGGCGCCGCCGGGCGGCACCGCGTTGCCCCCAGATCCATGATCGCCTGGTTCCACAACCACCCGTCACCGACCGGCGCTGTCGCATCCGCGACCGCCTGGACCTCGGTGGCCGTGAGGCGACGACCGACCACCCGGGCGTACACGCGGGCGATGTTGGTGTCGACGACGGCCACGTCGGCTTCACGAGCGAAGGCGAGGACCGCTCGTGCCGTGTACGGCCCGACACCCGGCAGCAGCAACAACTCAGCGAGGGTGTCGGGGAACGATCCGGCCGCCGTCACCTGTGCGGCGAGCAGGTGCAGGTTGCGCGCCCGGCGGGGGTAGCCGAGCCCGTGCCACAGGCGCAACACGTCACCGAGCGATGCGGCAGCGCATGCCGCTGGTGTCGGGAATCGACCGAGGAAGGCCAGGTACTTCGGGATCACTCGTGCCGCCTGGGTTTGCTGCAACATGATCTCGCTGACCACGATCGCCCAGGGGTCGCGGGTTCGCCGCCACGGGAGATCGCGCAGCTGCGGCCCTGCCCATTCGATCACCGCCGCAGCGAAGTCCTCCGGCACCCGGGCCACGAACCGGGCCATGCCACGGTTCACGCCCCGGTCACTGCCAGGCGGTGTCGCCATCGTACGGGCGCGTGCGGCCGGGAGCCGACCCGCGCTTCCAAACCATCACCCGGCGGCGGAAGTAGCACACTTCCTTGCCATCCTGGTTGAAGCCCTTGGTTTCCACGGTCACCACACCACGGTCGTGCTTGCTCTTGCTTTCTTGCACGTCGAGCACCCGCGTCTCGGCATGAATGGTGTCGCCGTGAAAGGTGGGGAACTTGTGCTGCAGCGTTTCGACTTCGAGGTTGGCGATCGCCGCGCCGCTCACATCGGGCACGCTCATGCCCAGCACCAGCGAATACACGAGGTTGCCGACCACCACGTTGCGGCCCTGCACGCTCGACTCGGCGAACCAGTCGTTGGTGTGCAGGGGATGGTGGTTCATCGTGATCATGCAGAACAGGTGGTTGTCGGCTTCGGTGATCGTCTTGCCCGGCCAGTGGCGGAACACGTCGCCGACAACGAAATCTTCGAGGTGACGACCGAACGGTCGCTCATGGGTGGTCATGAGACCCGACGCTAGCGGTCGTCGTGCGACCGCACCCGAGCCGAATCATTCGGCGGCTCGGCCGGGGCCGCAGGCTTCGGGTACCGGGGCCGCTGTCCGAACCTGACCGCAAAGTCGAGCGCCCGTTCCGGGTTGTGAGCCTCATCGGCGGCGAGATCACGCAGGCGCAGCAGGCGATCGCGACGGTGGATGCTCCATGGCCCGACGCGCAACGTCGCGTACAGCAAACCACCGAGCACGATCGGGAAGAAAAGTTGAGCGAGGCGCCAGGCACCCACGCCGAGTACCGCGTTGGCCCGGCTGAGGCCGAACCCGACGAGCGCCGACGACAGGGTGACGTCGACCACGCCGAGCCCGCCGGGGGTGATCGGGATCACCGCCAACACGTTGGCCAGACCGAACGCGACCAACAGCGCGTCGAACTGGGTTGACACGCCGAACGCGCGCAGGAACACCCACAGTGCCATCGCATCGAGCAACCAGTTCGCTGCCGCCCAGCCGATCACGCGCATCAACAACTGACGGTCAGAGGCAAGCTCCTCAAGGCGGCCGGCAACGTGCTTCACGCCCGCCGCAGCACGGTTCTCGTCGAGACGCAATCGCCGTGCGAACCAGCGCAGCATCCGCTCCGCCCGGCCCTGGCCCTCCAGTAACCCGAACACCAGCATCGCCGCAAACGCCATGATGATCACCCCGGCAATTGCCGCGGTCGCGTAGCCGCCATTCACCCCGCGGATCGGGATCGAGACGACCAGCGCGGCCCAGAAGATGACGTTGAGCACCACCGCCGAACCGAGCCCAGCGGTAGCCAGCGCGAAACCGGCGTCCGGACCAGGGACGCCGGACAACGTCATCAGCCGGTAGCCGAGCGCCGAGCCGGCTGCGCTCCCACCGGGCACGATACTCGACAACGCTTTGGTGCTCATCTGGATGCGGAACAACCGCCACGACGACAGGAGGTGGCCGGCTTCACCGAGAGCCGCTTTGGTCAGCAGCGAATACGAATAGAGCGCAGCGATCTCGAGCAGGAATCCAACCAGGATCAGGGCGGGGCTGAGCGTGCGCAGCTCGCTCGCCGCCTTGCGTACGCCGGGTACTACGGTGACGATCGCGAGGTACAGCACCGCAACGAATGCCAACAACTTCAGGGTCAGGCGGGATGATTGAAATCGCCGTGGGCGCGGTGGGCCGCCGGTGTCATCGGCCGACACCCTCGGCAGTTCGCCCGTTGCAGGGCCGACCTCTCCGAAATCCACCCCTCATTGATAGCCGATGGAGGCACCCGCTCGCTGCCACCCCGGCCGCGAATCAACGAGGCGCGTACGCCTCGATCACGTTGGTCAGGGACTGGATCAGTGTGGATCGCTGCTCGATCGGGCTCTTTCCGAGGTGCACTACGACGAGATCCCGATCGGGTACGACGATGGTGTACTGGCCCTCGTACCCGTGACAGCCAAGCGATCCGGGGAACCCCGGCCAGGTCCACCACTGACGGCCGTACCCGAAGCCACTGTCATCATCGAACGACACCGGCGCACGGGCATGGTCGCGCCAACCGGCCGGCAGGATCCGTGTGCCGGCGGCCAGACCGTCATCGAGATACAACTGACCGAACGCCGCAAAGTCGCGCGCTGTCGCGTACACGTAGGACGAGCCGACAAACGTGCCGGCCGGGTCGAACTTCGCCACCGCACTCGCCATCCCGGCGGGGCCGAACAGACGCTCACGAAGGTAGCTCTCCATCAACTCGCGGCCGCCATCCCCGGCATCTCGGGCATC